>JACDCP010000076.1 GCA_013817465.1 Gammaproteobacteria bacterium
TCGCGGGATCGCGTCGAGGATGCGCGCATGGTGCTCAAGCCCGGCGAGGAGGTGGAAGCCAAATTCGTCGGCGTCGACCGCAAGAGCCGCATCGTGAGCCTGTCGATCAAGGCGCGCGAGGCGCACGAGGAAGCCGAGGCGGTGCAGAGTTACAGGACTGAAACGTCGTCCTCCTCGGGCACGTCGCTCGGCGAGCTGCTCAAGGAGAAGATCGCCGGTCAGGACGAAGCCTGACCGGTAAAAAAGGGGACATTCCTGATTTCTGAACGCCGCGTCGCCTGAGGCCAGCAATCCACTCGCGGAGAAATCAGGAATGTCCCCTTTTTTTGCTGACCGGCGCACGCGGCGCACGAAAAATCAGGGATGTCCCCTTTTTCCCCACGCACCGCGAAAGAGAGCACGGGTTCAATAATGACAAAATCAGAACTCATCGAATCGATCGCCCGCAAACAGAAGCATCTGCCGTCGAAGGACGTGGAGCTTGCGGTCAAGCACCTGCTCGACGTCATGGGTGACTCGCTGGCCGACGGCGAGCGCATCGAAATACGCGGCTTCGGCAGCTTCTCGCTGCACTACCGCCCGCCACGGCTCGGCCGCAATCCGAAGACCGGCGATGCGGTTGCGCTGTCGGGCAAGCACGTGCCGCATTTCAAACCCGGCAAGGATCTCCGCGAACGGGCCAATGAGGGCCGCGATCTGCCGATCAAGGATTGAGCCGGCCAGCTCGGCGCGCGGTCGCCTGCGCGACGCCTATTAACGAGAAATTGTTTCTTACCGGCAAATTAAACCGTCTAACGGCCTGTTACATGGCCACCGGATGGCTCTTCACGTTCGTGTAAACTGGTTTCCTGCGCAGGTCGCCACATCGCATTTTGCGGCGTCCTTCTGAACAGCTCGGAGGTTCGCGGCCATGTTCCGCACGATTCTCGTCCTCGCTTTGCTCGTCGTGTTCCTCCTGCTGGCCGTGACTTTCGCGTGGCTCAATCCCGGCCCCATCGAAATCGATGTCGCTTTTCATCGCTTCGTCACCACGAAATCAGTCGCATTCGCGGTCTGCTTTGCCGGCGGCTGGCTTTTCGGGCTGCTCTGCTGCTCGGGTTACATCCTGAGCCTGCTCAATCAGCGTCGCCGCCTGAACCGTTCGGTGCGCCTCGCGGAGTCCGAAGTAAGCAATCTGCGGAGCCTGCCGCTGGACCCGATCGTTGCACCAGACCGGCAGTGACTTTAGCTGCACCATCCTGTTTGAACGCTTTTCCGGGACGAGCTTTATCAGGTGTTACGGGCGTTGCCTTGCCGGCTTCATGACGATTCTGGCTGCGAATCCTGGACGAAAACAACTGAACCATAGTCCGGGCTATGGTGTCAGTCGTTTTCGTCCAACCTTCATGGCCAGTATCGCCCTGAAGCTCGGCATCTGGTGCAACGTTCGGGTCGACGATGCCGGCTGATTCGACGTTACTGCTGGCAGGCCTGTTCATTCTGGCAGCGGCATCCGGCTGGGCGTTCGCCCGCTATACGGAACGCGACGAGGAGCCGGGCGAATCACGCCGGCTCAGCGCGGATTATTTCGCCGGGCTCAACCACTTGCTCAAAGAGCAGCCCGACGAGGCGCTCGAAGCTTTTATGCGCATGGTTGACGTCGACAGCGAAAGCGTCGAGACGCATTTTGCGCTCGGCAGCCTGTTCCGGCGCCGCGGCGAAGTCGATCGCGCCATACGTCTCCATCAGAACCTGATCGCGCGACCCGACCTGTCGCGCGAGCATCGCGACCAGGCGCTGTTTGCGCTCGGCGAGGATTACCAGCGTGCGGGCCTGTTCGATCGGGCCGAATCCCTGTTCCAGCAGGTCGCGGAAACGCACACGCACGGCGCGGCCGCGCTCGAGAACCTGGTGCGTATCTTCGAGCTGCAGAAGGATTGGGAACAGGCGATCGATGCCCGCAGGAAACTCGAACGCTTGCGCCCCCGGCAGGACGAGTCGCGGATGATTGCGCACTACCACTGCGAGCTCGCGGAGAAGGCGATTGCCGCCGGAGATTTGTCCGGCGCGCGAAAGCACCTCAAGAAAGCCCAGTCAGGTCGCGAGCGAACGACGCGCGGCGCATTGATGCGAGGTGACGTTGCTGCGAGCATGGGCGACCACGAGCTGGCGGTCGATCTCTATCGCCGCGTGCTGGATGAGGACAAGGCCTTGCTGCCGGAATTGCTGCCGCGATTGCGGCGCAGCCTGGCCGCGTCAGGCAAAGCTGGGGAATTTGCATCGATTCTCGGCGCCTGGGTGGAAAGCAATCCGGAATTACGGCCGGCCGTCGCCTACGCGGCGATTCTCAACGATCTGCTGGACGATCCGAGCGCCGCAGCCTGTGTTCGCGAGTATATTGAATCGCAGACGACGCTCAGGGAGATCTACGGCAGCTTCGAATTCATCGAGGAGGGCGATCTGCGGGGCGATGCGGCAATGGCGCGCATCTGCGGCGCTCTGCGCCATCTCGCGCAGGGCACGCCGCGCTACAGTTGCCGCCAGTGCGGCTTTCAGAGCGCGACGCTGTTCTGGCAATGCCCGGGCTGCAAGGCCTGGGATACGATACGGCCGAATTCGCGGTTCCATTTCGCGGCGCTGATCGATCCGGCAGCTTATTAGCCAGGTGCCGGGCACCGGCACCTCTTTCAAGGCCACGGAAGGTGTCGGGCACAGTTACCGTTTCTGGAAAGAGGTGCCGGTGCCCGGCACCTGCTTTTCTCCCGCATTTGCGCAGATTCGGCATCTTCACTCTCAACCGTCGATCGCTAGCATCGAGGCGGAAGATTTTCACCGCCTGCTCGAGGAGATCGACATGACCAAGATCAAGCATTCGCTGCTCACGAGCCTCATCATCGGTTTGCTGCCGGCCATCGGCTGGACGGGGCCCGTCGACATCAATGAGGCCGATGCGGAAACCCTTGCCGCCGAGCTCGACGGCGTGGGGCTCGCCAAGGCTCGCGCTATCGTTGAGTACCGCACAAAAAACGGGCCGTTCACCAGTGCCGAGGATCTCGGCAAGGTCAAGGGTATCGGTACGAAGGTGCTTGCCGATAACAAAGGCAATATCCGTGTGACCAGCGAGCCGGCTGCCCAAGCGGAAAAGTAGCCAGTGGCGCGCAGCCGCCGTCGCCATGCGATGCGGCTGCGTTCCCTTTCCCGGCCGGTACTCCGGTGCGGCAGGGGTCCGCTTCGGCTATCATCCCCGGCTCCACCACGCGAGCAGGGATGGCAGTGAAGAAGACCATACGTGCAGCCGTATTCCCCGTGGCCGGCCGCGGCACGCGATTCCTTCCGGCGACCAAGGCATGCCCGAAGGAGATGTTACCTGTCGTCGACAAGCCCTTGATCCAGTACGCAGTCGAGGAAGCTCTCGAGGCCGGGGTGGAGAAGCTGGTCTTCATCACTGGCAGCTCGAAGCGCGCCATCGAGGATCACTTCGACGCCGATCGCGAGCTCGAGCGCGCGCTCGAGGAGTCAGGAAAGCAGGATCTGCTGGACTGCATCACGAATATTGTGCCCCCGCGCGCCGCCTGCATCTATATCCGCCAACCGGTCCCGCTCGGTCTCGGCCATGCCGTGCTTTGCGCACGCCCTGCGGTCGGCGACGAACCGTTCTACGTGCACCTGGCCGATGACCTGATCAAGGCCGATATGCCCTGCCTCGAACAGATGCGCAGGCAATACGAACAGCATGGATCCAGCGTAATTGCCGTGCAGCCGGTGCCACGGGAGCAGACCGGCAGCTACGGCATCGTGGCAGTGGACCCGGAACGAGGCGGGCGCAAGCGCATAACGCGGATTGTCGAGAAGCCGAAGCCTGAAGCGGCGCCGTCCAATCTCGCGGTGGTCGGGCGCTATGTCCTCACGCCGCGCATTTTCGACAAGCTCGAGCAGACCGGACGTGGCGCCGGCGGCGAAATTCAGCTCACCGACGCCATAGCGGAACTGCTGGCGGATGAAGCCGCTTACGCCTACGAATTCGAAGGCGTGCGCTATGACTGCGGCAACAAGCTCGGCTATCTGCAGGCGAATGTCGAATACGCGATCGACCACCCGTCGCTGGGAGGGGAATTCGCCGATTATCTGGCCGGCTTCGCCGCGCAACTGCCCAAACAGCGCGCCTGATGACTTCCTTTGCGCGAATGAGAATCATTTGCATTACTTTGAGAACTGAATAAAGTAGCGGCCTTCGATGCCTCAGGGAGCCGCATGCCGCCACGCTTCATTTCTTTCGCCGTGCTGTTCGTCGGGGCAGTAAATATTGCGTCAGCGCAAGATACCGCCACCCTGGAACGCGTCACCGCCGAGGCTGCCCGGACAGGCCAGTCTGCCGAGTTGCTGCCTTGCACGACGACCGTCATCGATCGGGAGCAGATAGAGCAGCAGCTTGCGCTGGGCGGCGATATCGCCCAGCTCATCGGCAATATGCTGCCGAGCTTCTCGCCGAGCCGGCAGAAGCTGAGTGGCTTCGGCGAGACGCTGCGCGGCCGCGAGCCATTGTTTCTGATCGACGGCGTGCCGCAGCGGTGGCGACTATATAGAGCAGCCCGGTGATCGGACTGCCGGGGTACCGACGAGCGCCATGCCTGGCGACGTTGCCGGCGTGCCCGCGGAAAACGAGGTAACCACCGTTTCATTCGATTACAGCCACGAGGGACTTGCGGCCGGGCGGCTGCACTGGCAGGTTTATCGACAGGACTTTGCATCCATTTTCGGCGGGGGCGCCTTCGACGTCTTCCAGGATCCCGCGCTGGGAACAGTTCTTTTCGACCAGTCGCGCAATCAATCCGAGAAGACGGGCAGCAAGCTTACTTACAACCTGCCCGGAGTGGCGCCCTGGTCGCCATCGCAGGCATTCTGCCGTCGGTGTTTTTCGCGACCGGCTTTGTCCGGTGGCGCATGCGGCGGCGCGTGGCTGCACGCATACATAAAGCAAGCGGTCGACCCCTTTCGGCGCGATAACCCGCAAAGCATATCGATCCGCGCGCAGCCTGGGGGCCGACGCCGGTCGCAGAGCTGCAGGAAGGCAGACGGTTGGCGCGGATTTTGCGGGTGTCAGCAAGGGCCAAATCAAAATACCGGCGCGAGGTAGAAAACTGCTGACGATCCGGACAGCGCCCAAGTTCCGCCACAGTATCGACTGAGCATTTGTCCCTATAGGAATCGCCGGTCTCGAAACTCATACTCGAGCCGGGCAGAAAATTGTGCTTGCCGCCTGCGCGCGAGGAACGGCGGGCGTCGCGGCGGCGAATGAAAGTTTTGAATCGGGATCGGGGTCGGTCCCCAGTTGCAATCATCAAAGGTATCGGCGTTTCACCATAGGCAGGTGGCGTATGTATGCATCAACATTCTCGAGCATGATCGCTCGAGCTGGAAAATTCACTCTCGTCGCATTATGGATCAGTATGCTGGCGCCGATCGCGGTGCCTGCGGAGTCAACCGAGTCCGCACAATCCGTCCCCGGCGCGCTCGCTGCCGAGCAGGTCCTGCTCGACAAGGCGACCGGCGCGGTGCGGATCAGACCGGACGCGGCCACCGGCGGCAAGGGCCTCGTGCGTGTCGAACGCGGCGGCGATCTTCTGCCTGAAGCTCCGGCGGTCCTCACTCCGACGGCGAAGACCAGCGCCTTCCTGCAAGAGCACGGCGCCGTGTTCGGTATCGACGACGCCGCCAGGGAGCTGAGCGCGATCGGCACTGAAACCGACCAGCTTGGTCACAGCCGGGTGTCCTATCAGCAGATTTACCAGGGCGTGCCCGTATTCGGCGCCGTCCTGCGCGGTCACATCGACGCAGAAGGCAAGCTGAGCGCCGTCAACGGCAAGTTTATTTCTGAAATCGCTGTGAATGTGGTGCCCCGGATCGATGCGGTCAGGGCGTATTCCGTCGCGGCCACCGCCGTGCAGTCCCAACAGCCGCCGCTGCGCGAGAGCGTGGATCTGACGGCGAAATCGGCGACGCTGATGGTGTATCGAACCAACCTCACGCGTGGTCTTCCGGGCGAGAATTACCTGGTCTACCAGGTGGAAGTGACCAATGACACGACCGTCCGCGAGTTCGTCTACGTCGATGCCCATACCGGCAAGATCGTCGACCAGATCACCGGCATTCAGACGCTGAAGAATCGTCGCGTCTACGAGTCAGTATTCATGCCGGACAGTCCGAATGCGCCGCCCCCGGCCTGGAAGGAGGGCGATCCCCGCCCCGCCCTGGATCCGGCTCACGAGGATGAAATTTCCGGCGCCGGCTATTCCTACAATTTCTTTTTCAATCTGAGCAACGGCACTTTCCGTTCCTGGGATGGCTCGGACGCGCGCATGTATACGGTCAATAACGATCCGACCATTGTCTGTCCGAACGCGAACTGGAACGGCACCTCGACCAACTATTGCTCGGGGACCTCGGCGGATGATGTGGTCGTGCACGAATGGACCCACGCCTACACACAGGAAACGAGCAACCTGATTTACCAGTGGCAATCGGGCGCCCTGAACGAATCCTACTCCGACATCTTCGGCGAGACGGTCGATCTGATTAACAATCGCGAAGGCGTCGAGGGCACGGCCGCGACGGGCAATAACGGTCCCCGCTCGCAGGACGACTCGGTGTGCTCGGAATTTACGAGCGAGACCCCGACCGGCGATGACTCGATCCGCTGGCTGATTGGCGAGGACGCCTTTGCGTTCTCTCCGCTGCCGCCGATCGGCGATGCAGCCATTCGTGATATGTGGCATCCGGACTGTGCCGGCGGGGTGGTGTTCAGGGGCGACCCTGGCCACGTCGGCGAAGGCTCCAATTACTCCTGCTCATCCGGTGACGCGGGCGGCGTGCACACGAACTCGGGCGTGCCGAACCGCGCCTACGCACTCCTGGTCGACGGCGATACGGTAACCCTCAAGGACAACGGCACTCCCTTCGCGAATCCGGTCACAGTGAACGGCATCGGCTTGACCAAGGCGGCGAGCATCTATTGGCGCGCCAACTCCGTCTACAACGGGCCGGCGTCCAATTTCAACGACAACGCCGATTCCCTGGAGATGGCATGTGCAGATCTCGTCGGCGTGAATCTGCCGAAACTCGTCACCAATTCAGAGCTCCCCCCCATCAACCCATTGACCATGGGAAACAACGATAAGGTCGATCCCCGGCGCCAGCTCTCGGGCCAGCGCATCACGGTGCAGGATTGCCTGCAGGTGACCGCTGCCATCGCAGCGGTTCAAATGCGCACGGACGTGCAGGAGCAGTGCAATTTCCAGCCGATGTTGAATCCGGCGCCGGCACCGCGATGCGGCAGCGAAGGTGTCAACTCCTTCTTCACTCAAAACTGGGAAGGAGGCCAGCCCGGCAACTGGACCACGGGCGAGATGGGTGTCTCGAAGCCGAACCTGGATACCCGGCCATGGTTCCTGCGCTCTGGCGATCTGCCGCCGAACCTGAACGGCTCGGCCCACCCCGGCAAGGCGATGTATCAGGAGAACCGGCGCGATCTCGGTAATTGCTCGACCGACGACGAGTCGGGCCGCCTGTGGCTGGAGAGCCCGGTCATCACGGTCGACGCCGACGATCCGAGCCAGTTACTCTTCGAGCACTACGTCAGTACGGAAACCAACTATGACGGCGGGAATGTCCTGATCAGCATCAACGGCCTCGGATTCGAGGACGCCAACGGCAACCAGAACGTCATCCCGAGTGAGGCTTTCGTGTACAACCCGTATCCGGGCAGGTTGTTTACGGTGGCGGATCAGAACACGAACCCGAAGCAAGGCCAGGAAGCTTTCCATGGCTCGAACCCCGGTACAGTGTTCGGCAGCTGGGGCGAATCGCAGATCGATCTCGCCAAAGCCGGCGTTTCGCCCGGCGACACGGTCCAGTTCCGCTGGGAGCTGGGCCAGGACGGCTGTAATGGCGCGGACGGCTGGTATCTGGACGACGTGGAGCTCTTCACCTGCGGGGCCGGCGGCACGCCAAGTGACGTTATGTGCCGTGGAAAGAAGGCCACGATCGTGGGCACGCCGGGCAATGACGTGATCAACGGCACGGCTGGCGCGGATGTGATCCACGGCCTGGAGGGTGCCGACCAGATCAATGGCCTGGGCGGCGCTGATATGATCTGCGGCGGGTCCGGCGGGGATACCATTCGCGGCGCCGACGGTGCCGATTCGCTCATTGGCGGATTCGGGATCGACACCCTTTACGGAGGCGCCGGCAACGATAAGCTGTTCGGCGATGAAGGCGATGACCGACTGTTCGGCGAGGCCGACAATGACCATCTGGACGGACGCGCCGGTACGGATCAGTGCGACGGTGGCACCGGTGGCGGCGATACGGCCGCCAACTGCGAGCAATCGTCGAATATTCCGTAGAACAACAAATCTGCGCCATCAACCGCCGTCGCCCAACGGCGGTTGATGGCCCTGGGCGGCAACCGATAACATCCCGGCCTTTCGATGGCTACCCTACCGCGGTTCGTTGTCGCGTTCACCGGTGCGTTCGTTTTGCTCGGTGCGGGCGCCGTCGGTGCAGCGACGCCACAAAACGGCTTGATCGTCTAACAGTGCATCACGGACGGAGGTCTCTCGACTGACGTCTGCACTGTCGATGCAACGACTGCCGCCGTCGACAATCTCACGAACGATTCCGTTGACGACGCCTTTCCGGACTGGTCGCCCGACGCCTCGCAGATCGTTTTCGACAGTTTCCGCTCCACGAACCAGCCGAATATCCACGTCATGAATGCCGACGGGAGCGGCATCCGGCGGATCAGCGGGACGCCGTGCTGCGACCGCGACTTTCAGCCGAAGTGGTCACCGGACGGGCAGCGCATCGCCTTCGTGAGCACGCGTGACGGCGACGGCGAGTACGAGATCTACGTGATGGAGGCGGCGGGCGAGCTGGGAGGTGCACCGCAACCCGGCTGACGAACGACCCGCAGCCGGACTTCGGGCAAGGCGTCAACGACTGGCAGATCACGTGGTCGCCGGACAGCGCCCGCCTCGCCTTCGTCACGAATCGCGACGTGACGACTTGTTCGGCGGTGGCGGCAATGACGACATGGATGGCGGCGACGATCACGACAGGCTGTTCGGCAACGGTGGCAGGGACATCATGCGTGGCGGTAAGGGCAACGACAGAATGTTCGGGAAGGAGAGCGACGATGAGCTCTTCGGTGACGAAGGCGAGGACAGTCTCTTTGGGGAGAGCGGTCATGATGGCCTATTCGGCGGCCCGGACAATGACCGCCTGTTCGGCCAGGAAGGTGACGACGACCTCGGCGGCGGCGCCGGCTTCGACAGTTGCGGTGGCGGCATCGGGAACGGCGATACGGCGACCAACTGTGAGCAGATTACGAACGTCCCGTAACGGCGAAGCATTCGACGTGGCTTGCTGTTCCAGCTAAACCTTCCGCAGCTGACGTAGCGGCGCGCGCAGTGTTTCTGCTGAGACTTGCTACGCGGCGGGATCGAAGGCGGTAACAGGTTGGTTTGAATGACTCCCCGGGCCGGACTCGAACCAGCGACCAATCGGTTAACAGCCGATCGCTCTACCAACTGAGCTACCGGGGAAGAGGCGAAATTTTCGGCTATGCACGCGGGCGAGTCAAGGCGGTGCTCACGTGCGGAGAATCTCAATGGCGGGTTGAAACCCGCCCTACGAGAAGGTGCGTGATGCCGGCCTCCCTGGGTCCATCAGCCGAGGCAGGCGGCGAGCCGCCGCATGGCTTCCTTCAAGGTATCCATATCGGCAGCGAACGACACGCGTAGATGTCCTGGCGCACCGAAGGCAGTGCCGGGCACGAGCGCCACGCCGGCGGCGGCCAGCAGGTATTCGGCCAACTGGACGTCGTCGTCGATGCCGTCGCGCGCATTGATGCAGGCGGTGAAGTCGGCGAACGCATAGAACGCGCCCGCGCCCGGCCGACAGGACACATCATGCAGGTCATTCAGCGCGGAGACCACAAAGTCGTGCCGCTCCCTGAACGCCCGGGTCATCTCGGCCACGCATTGCTGATCGCCGTTCAGAGCGGCGACCGCCGCGGCCTGTGACATAGATGCGGGATTCGATGTGCTCTGGCTTTGCACCTTGGCCATGGCCTTGATCAGCGGTGCCGGGGCGCCGGCGTAACCGATGCGCCAGCCGGTCATGGCATAGCTTTTCGACACACCGTTGACCGTGACCGTGCGATCGTAAAGGTCTGGGCATGCCGTGGCGAAGCTGCAGAACGGCTCATCGCCCCAGTAGATGTGCTCGTACATATCGTCGGTCGCGATGAGCACGCGAGGGTGCGACTCGAGCACGCGGCCAAGCGCTTCGAGCTCGGCGCGCGTGAATGCCGCGCCGGTGGGGTTGCTCGGACTGTTCAGAATGAGCAGGCGACTGCGTTCGCTGAGCGCGCCCGCGAGCTGCCCGGGCGTGATTTTGTAGCCTTGCCCGGCGCCCGCCTCGATGATCACCGGGCAGGCGTCGGCCAGCAGGCTCATGTCGGGATAGGACACCCAGTAAGGGGCTGGAATCAGCACCTCGTCGCCCCCATTCAACACAGCCTGGCAGAGGTTGTAGAGGGTCTGCTTGGCGCCTGAGGAGACCAGGATCTGGTCGCGGCCGTAATCGAGCCCGTTGTCGCGGCGGAATTTCTCGATGATCGCGTCCTTGAGCTCCGGTGTGCCGCCGACGGCCGTATACTTGGTCGCGCCGTCGCGGATCGCTCGTATCGCCGCTTCCTTGATGTGCTCGGGGGTATCGAAGTCTGGCTCGCCTGCACCCAGGCCGATCACGTCCACGCCTTCGGCTTTCAATGCGCGCGCGCGATCGGTCACGGCAATCGTCGCCGACGGCCGGATTCGCTCCACGCGGGCCGATGTTGATAAAATCACGGGCTTTCCCTTGAGGCCGCCCTTGGCGGTGGCGGTATCTTAAGGCATCCCGTTCCGCTCCCGATACAGGACCGACCTGGAATGACGAATCGTTTCGAGCTCGTCTCGCCCTATGCGCCCGCCGGCGATCAGCCGGAGGCGATCGCGCTCCTCACTGAGGGCATCAAGGACGGGCTGTCCAGACAGACGCTGCTGGGAGTTACAGGATCGGGAAAAAGCGTTGGGTACGACGATCCCCTTTACCTTACAGAGTCCCGTGCGGGCGACTTGCGAACCAAGGTCGTCCGAGCCGGCCCGTACATCGACGCGCTGCTAGAGACCCACGGCCTTCAGTCGTCAGGCGCCATCGAAACCGAACAGTTCGTCTGCGCCGAACACACATACTTCACACAAGCCTTCGATCCCGTCCGCGGTGTGACCGCCTCGTATCCAGTCGCGGCTTTTCTGCGACATCGCGCACCGGCGGAGATGTTCCGGTTGACGACTACCTGCGGTCGCGTAGCCACTCTGACCGGCGATCACAACGTCTGGGTACTCCGGGAAGGCATGCTTACGCTAATTAGGAC
>JACDCP010000077.1 GCA_013817465.1 Gammaproteobacteria bacterium
GGGTGTACCTCGTACCTCGAAAATGTCGGCAAAATCCGCGTCCAGCTCTAGATCCAGCGAAACCCTGACCGGCGCGCGGCCGAAGTTCGACAGACGCAGATGCTCGTATTGAGCGCCGCCCCACAACAGTTTGCTGCGCAAGACGTGCAGTGTGCCTTTTTCGATCAGCACACGGCCGTCGCGGCAGAGATCGGGCGTCGTCAAGTCGGCGATCAGCACGCTGTTGTCGAGGCGCACGGTGGAATTGAGCAGCAGCGGCTGTTGCGTGGCTATGCGCAGCCTCTGCCGCGACAAAAAGCGCGTGCCGCGATGATAAAGCCCCTGCTCGGCATCGCGTGCCGTGTCTATGTCGCCATTCAGATCGAAGACCGCGAAAGTATCGCCGTGCTTGAGGACGCGGGGCTGCGCGTCCGCCCTCGCGGACGTGCTCAATACCTCCCACGCGCCGCTGGCGGGCTCGGCAGCCTGTTTCAGCTTGCCTGTTGCGATGAGGAAAGCTCCGCGTCAATGATGCGGCGATACGCCGCCAGGTATCCCCGCGCCATGCGCCTGGCGCTGAACCGGTCCTCGAAAATCCGCCGGCAGGCGGCCCGGTCCAGGCCCGCCACGCCTTCAACCGCAGCCACGGCTCCGTCGACGTCGTCGACGATGAAGCCGCTGCGCCCGTGGTCGATGATCTCGGGCACTGATCCGCGGCGGAAGGCGATCACCGGCGTGCCGCAGGCCATCGCCTCGATCATGACCAGGCCGAACGGTTCCGGCCAGTCGATCGGGAACAGCAGCGCGTGCGCCTGGCCGAGAATTTCGCCCTTCTCGCGATCCGTCACCTCACCGACATACCGTACGCCCGGCCTTGCCAGCAGAGGCTCGATTTCGTTTGCAAAATATTCCCGGTCCGCCGGATCAACCTTGGCGGCGATTACCAGCTCCCGGCCGGCGCGCTGGGCAATCTCTATGGCCCGGTCGACGCGCTTCTCAGGCGAGATTCGCCCGATGAAAGCCAGGTAGCCGGACGACCGGGCCTGAAACGGGTAGAGCCGGCGTGGCAACCCGTGGTGGATGGTCGTCAGCCAGTTGAGCCGCGGCACCGGTTCGCGTTGCGCATTCGAAATCGAAATCAGCGGCATGTCATCATAAGCATTGAAAACCGCGCGATGATCGGGAAGATCGAGCCGGCCGTGCAGGGTTGTGAGCTGCGGCAACTGCATGGCCTGGCTCATCGGAAAGTGCAGATAGTCGACGTGAAAGTGAATGATGTCAAAGCTGTGGGCGAGACGCGCAACGCGCTGCAGCATCAGGATGTGCCACGCCAACGGATCCCGGCACGTGGTATCGAGCCTCAGCGCCTGGTCGACGACCGCTTCGAGCCGGGCGCTCGTCACCGAATCGCCGCTGGCAAACAGGGTGACGTCGTGGCCCTGCCTGACCAGCTCTTCAGTCAGATAAGAAACGACCCGTTCGGTGCCACCGTAACGCTTCGGCGGGACACTTTCGATCAGCGGCGCAACCTGTGCAATCTTCATCCTTGAAATCCTCGTAATCCGTTACTCGGGCGCCTAGTTTAGACGGAATTCGTCGATCGTGTCGTGTCCCGGCAAAAGAGCTTCGCTGCTTCGATCCTCCATACGAAAGCTTGTAACTTTTACACGCTTGGCAGCCCCGTTCTCCTCTCCCTGCCCTTCCCCTGAGAGGGGACGAAAGCCCCTTTAGCTTCGGGGGATAATGGGGACATTCCTGATTTACTCTGCAGGCGGGCATCGGCTGCCACCGCGCGAAAGTAAATCAGGAATGTCCCCATTATCCAGAGAGGCGCGCTCAACCATGGTGGCATACATATTGCATTCGGCTGGAACGGCTATCCAGCAAAGCAGGGAGCGTTATGCGGGACGGTCTTGCAGCTCCCGGTTTGCCGGTGCCTGACGGTAGGTATCGTTCAAGGAAACTTCCGGCCCGTCCGGAAAAGAATGAGACCGCCAGGCGCCACTCGCCCATGGAAGGGTACCGCTCCGGGTTGGACGGAGGGGGACGCCTGATACTCGTCAGCAACCGGGAGCCCTATTTTCGCGGCGAGGACGGGCGCTGGCAACGCACCCCAGGTGGGCTCGTGTCGGCGCTCGAGCCAGTCATGCGCCGCTTCGGCGGCGCGTGGTTGGCCTGGAACCCCGGCATTGAAGATGGATTGATCATCGAGGCCGAGGTGCCCGAGGACAACCCGTACGCACCGGAACGTTCCGATCGGCGTCGATTTTCAAGGTCTGCGCCGTCTTGCCGACTCACCCGCCGTGCGCCGCGATGCTGCCGCCATCCGTGAAGCACACGCAGGCCGGCGTCTGATTCTCGGGGTCGACCGACTCGATTACAGCAAGGGTCTGCTCGAAAAGCTGGCCGCAATCGAGGCTTTGTTCGAGCGACACCCGGAGCATCGTGGAAAGGTCGAGTTCCTGCAGATCGCCGTGCCGAGTCGCACCGACGTCGTAGACTACCAGCAGCTCAAACGGCAAGTCGACGAGTCGGTGGGGCGCATCAACGGTCGCTTCAGCGAGGCGGGATGGTCACCGGTGCAGTACTGCTACCGGTGCTTTACGCTCGAGGAGCTCGTTGCTCATTATCGAGCCGCGGATGTCGCTCTCGTTGCGCCGCGCCGCGATGGCATGAACCTCGTGAGCAAGGAATACGTCGCCTGCCGCACCGGCGGACGCGGCGTGCTGGTGTTGTCGGAGTTCGCCGGATCGGCCGATGAGCTGTCGGGCGGCGCACTGCTCGTGAACCCGTTCGATATTCAGGCACTGGCCGGCGCAATTCATGCCGGGCTCGAAATGCCCGCGGCAGAGCGCCTGCGCCGCATGCGCTCGATGCGCGCGGTGATCAGCAACTATGACATCCATTCGTGGGTCGCAGAGATCCTTGCCACTGTCGTCGAATCCGGCCGATACCGCAGCGCACGCCTTCCGGCCGCTCAGCGGGCTATTGCGGTGCCCACCTTCATCGAAGCGGCGGTTTAGCTGTCCTCGTAACAATGGCACGGCGTGTGGTAGTGCGCGAATGTCGCCCACGTTCCCACGTCGATGAAAACGGGAGGCTGATATGGCGGATCTGAATCCCCGGAGCATGGCCAGCATAGCTGGCCATCCTATACATCCGATGCTCATCCCGTTTCCGGTCGCTTTTTTCATAGCGACCTTCGCAGCCGATCTCGTCTATCTGGCGAACGGCGAGGCGGGATGGGCCAGCGGCGCCATGTGGTTGCTTGGTTCGGGGCTTGTTATGGCTGCGCTCGCGGCGCTGGCCGGCTTCGCTGATTTTCTCGGGGAACGCCGCATACGCATCATTCGCGCCGCCTGGCTGCACATGATCGGCAATGTTCTCGTCGTGCTGCTCGAGCTCGTGAATTTTTATCTGCGCTACACCGAGGGAGCGGCCGAGGCAGTGGCTCCCGCCGGCGTGATACTGTCCGGGGCAGTCGCAGTGCTGCTGTTGTTCACCGGCTGGAAGGGCTGGGAGCTCGTGTATCGCCACCGCGTCGGCGTGTCGGATGTGCACGAGGGACCGGATTGACCGGCCTTCGGCGTGAGCTAGCCTGTGGAGCAGGGTAGCCAACCCCACTCCTGCAACCGCTGCCGATCTTTGACGATAAAACTTTCACCGATATCCGTCCGATACCGTACGTTCGGGATGACTACTTTCCGGGCGAGCGCATACGCCCCCTCGCGGGCTGTTTCTGCAGTTTCGCCCCGGCCTGTCACCACCAGGACGTAGCCGATGCTGCCCGCCGTGACGATCCCACCGCCTTCGTTCCTGACCTCGGCATAATGCAGCCCATCCCGATCATCGGTGGTCAGGTCTGAGCGAAACGAAACCGGCATGCCTTTCGCAAGATTCGCATAACCGTACGGATACGGAAACGGCGGCACCGTGAGCGCTACGCCGAGGGCATAGCCGGGGCGCGTCTGGAACGTCAGCGCCTTCCTGGTCACCATGCCGTGAAAGATCTCGGCCCACCCGCCGCCGGCGTGCAACGCGTCGAGGATCGCGAAGCCCGGATAGCCGAAGCGGGCCGTGAACTCGAGTGGGACGATCCGGTGTTCGGTGACAATAGTGTTTAGGTTGATGTAACCGACGTAGCCGTCTGCGGCGAGTAGCGGACCCACGCGCGCAAGGGTGCGTTCGAAGAGCTTCCCGTATCCGCGGTAAGTGACGAGTGTCCCCATTTCGCCTGTCAGCTCGCCCAGATTGCCGTTGAAGAAACGCTTGTGCTCCCAGTCCAGGCACGCAGGCAGCATAAACTGCTCGCCGTTGAAATAAGCGCCCACGCCGACTTCAATGCCCTCGATATATTCCATCAGCACAAATTCGGGCGCGTGATCAGCAGCCCACCGGTCGCGCTTCAGCGTCAGCACGCCAATGAGGTCGGCTCCGTCGCCGAGCTCGCCGATGTAATTCCGAAACGAAGCATAGTCGCCATTCATCTTGAAGACATAACGGCCGGCGTGCTCACGCACGAAACGGATGGCCTCGTCGAAGCTGGCGAAGGGATGCGTCCGGGCCGGCTGCACGTCCATGTACTCGCCCGCGACCTGCTGTCCATAATTGCGATCGAGTTCCAGACGGTTGCCCCGCGGGCTTCCGCCGATGACGTTGAATCCCTCGGCTCGCAGCTCGGACTGGAGCTCGCCCTGCAAGCTCGTCTCGAAGAGCATGATCCCTTCGTCACCGGCCGCGCGAACCCAGGGCAGCTCCCTGCGCCACTCCGCAGTGAACGTCAGCATGCCGTGCATGACGTCACCCTGGGCTTCAGGATCCTCGACGTAGACGCGTACCTCATGGCCTTGCGCGGCCAAACGGAGATACATGTCGCCCAGCGCGACGTCCTCCCCGATGCCGAGGAAGCGCATAGTGCCGCTCAGAAATGTGCGCCGGGGCGCAACTCAGGACGCACTATCAGAGAGCAGCACTCCCGGATCCACCGCAAGCGCACCCGGTGCGCCTGTCATGCTCTCCGCTTCATCGAAGGCTTCCGCTCCGTGTCGCGCTGCGGTCATGACGTCGTGTTTTCCGACAGTCGCGTCCAAGAAACTGTACGCAGCGTTTTCGGGGAGTGTCGCGGCGCGATAGGTTCCGCAATCGAACGGAACCGGCAGGACCACATCCTGCAATGCCTTCCACCCGTGACGTTGGAACCTGACGAGCAGGCAGGTCATGGCATCGGCAAGACTGTTGCCGGGTTTTCCGCGCTCCGCGATGAGACCGAACACCACATACGTTCTCAGAGCGCTTCCCGAACCGAGTTCTGCCTCGTGAAACCACGCCCGCCCCTCGCGTTGCAATGCGCGCAGCGCGACGACGGTCGCCGGTCTGCTCGTATACAGGCCGAAGGGGACGCCGTGGCAGGACAGCCAACCAACACGCCATCCTCGCTCCTCGATATGCTGCACGACGGACACGGGATTCGAGATTGAACCGAAGAGCAGGGCAACCCCGCGCGTCGAATCAGGCACTGCATCAATCATCGCTCGAACGACGTCCGCGCCATCCGGACCGCCGTTGACCGTCGGGTGGGCGCCCTGTGGGACATAGGGGGGATTCGATACGAGTAAATCCGGCCTGGCTTCATGCAGCAATTCGCGCCAATCGGCGCAATGCACGCCCACACGTCCGTCGAGTCGCGCCCGCGAAACATTCCGCCGTGCCAGCGCTGCGTTCGCCTCACTGATGTCGACGCCCTGGACAGCCAACGCGCCTCGCGCCGCCGCTTCGATAGTCGGGATGCCGCAGCCGCAGCCGAGATCGATGACGAGCCGGGGATCGATGTGTGCGACTGCGCGACCGACCAGCATGGTGAAGCTGTTGGTATCGTCCGCCGAGTGAAACGTCTCGCCGGCCCCATTGGACAGCTCGAGCCCTTTCGACGTCCACCGGCGAAGAGGACCGAAGTCAACCTGCTTCACGCTACCGCCTCACGGCGCATCACGTTCTGGCACGCCCTCAATGTCGCGGCCGCTGCATCGGCTTCAATGAGCCGTTGCTGCGCATAGCCGAGAAGCAGGTCACTGCTCCACCGGGGGAAGCGTTCGAGCATCGGCCTCGCCACTTCGTCCACCATCCACCGCCCGTGACGCTCGTCTTCGCGGATGTGCAAGGTCCAATAATCGTCGCGGCCATTGGATAGCCCTAGACGCCGGGCTGCGGCGGCGAATCCACGGAAGCTTATCGGTGTCGAGACTTCCGTGTAAGTGAACGCCCCGCAGAAACGCACGAAGAAGCGCTTGTTCTCCGCCAGATAGAATGCCTGATTGATCGCAGCGAGGACTTCCCATGGCACGCAATCGAAATAAGCTTCAGGCTCGGTGGAAAGGCCGAGCTGCTCGAGCATCGCGGCGAAATACGCCGAGTGCTTGCGTTGAGGGCGGCCGCCCCCGTATTCCTCGAACAGGATTCGGGTCAGCATACATTGCACATCGCCCGCGGCACCGCCGAGCGTCCGGGAGAGCTGGCTGGCCTCGACAAGGCCGTTGAGTGAGCCGATCTGTAAAAGCCTCTTGTAGCCGTCGATGTCCACTTCCTGGGCGAAGAACCGATAAATCGACGTATCAACCGACTCCAGATCGCGAGCAACCCACGAGTGGATCGCTGCGAGCGGATGAGTAGTTTCGCGTTCGTCGAGGACAACCCGCGCAGCGAGCCATCGTTGCCAGGGTTGTTCGAGGCGATCCTGCAAATCGAGCAGGACACGTGAGCGTTCGTTTATATAGACGGACGGCGAATCGAACCAATACAGCCGAAGGCGATTCAGCCGATACAGGATGCGTTGGGAGAATGTCCGCGCGGCGTCCGCCTCCCGATCGTCCGCGGGGCTGCCTGACCTCCATGCCTGGCGCGCTGCTTGTTCGACGGTGCGGTTCAGTGGACCGAGTACCGCCGTATCTTTGCCTGCCCGCTCGTCAAGCCCCGGCAATTCGAGTAGCTCCGTCAGGGTCTGCTCCGCAAACTGGTAGCTGGGAGCGTAACTCATGGCGTGTGACGCAGCCGCAGTATTGAGGATGGATGTCGGATGGCTGTCCACGGTGAAACTGATCAGGCAACTTGCGTGCCAGAACCGCGGCCGCGTTTTTGAAATTGCTTGTTCCTTGCGCAGCGGCAGCTCGACGACGAAATGCGCGCCGCCCGATGGCTGATTTTCGACCCGCACCGCGCCACTGAGATCTCGACGAAACGGTGGACGAGGCTCAAACCGAGCCCTGTACCTCCGTCACAGCGGCAGGTCGAGAAGAATGGATCGAAGACCTTGTCGATGATGGCTTCGGGTACTCCGGGACCGTTGTCGCGGACGTGTACGACGATCCGGTCCTCGCCGTCGGGCCGGTCCGTCGGGTTCGTCCGCTATGCCGCGCCGGGCCCGGCCGGTATGATCGCGGCCCATGCGCCTCAGCGAATGGATTGCCGCCAATACCAGCCTGCCGGTGCGCCTCGTCGCGATCGTCGTGCTGGTCGCGGCCGCGCATCTGCTCGTGATCGCCGTGCGAAGTTTCAGCGATCACCTGCTGGCCGAGCGGCGGCCTTACGAGATGCGCAAGCTAAAGTCGGTGACGAGCCTCGCGACGAGCGCAATCGTCTTCGTGCTTTACTTCGGCGCCATCGGCCTCGTGCTCTACGAGCTGGAAGTTTCGGTGGAGGCTTATTTCGGCAGTGCGGCCGTCGTCGGCCTGGCGGTCGGCTTCGGCTCCCAGGGCCTCGTGCAGGATGTCGTCACCGGGCTCACGCTGATCTTCTCGGACTTGTTCGATGTCGGCGAAATGGTCGAGATCTCAGGTCAGTCCGGCATCGTGCGCAGCATCGGGCTGCGTTTCATCGTGCTGGAGAACGCGCTCGGCGCGGAGATCTTCATACCGAATCGCACGATCACCAATGTCATCAATTATCCACGTGGCTACGTCCGCTGCCTGGTCGACGTCTCCCTGCCGAATGATCCGGCCGAGGCAAAAGAGGTCGAGCGGATCGTCATGCAGCTTTTCCCGACGGTAACCGAGCGGTTCCCCGGCATCCTGCTGGCGCCGCCTTCTGTAGAGGAGCGGGTCAAGACGAGCGCCGGCCGCGAATTCCTGCGCATCAAGTTCCGTCTCTGGCCGGGCCGCGGCGCACCGATCGAAACGACCTTCAAACAGGAGCTTCAGGAGGCGATCAAGGCCGTAGATGCCGACTATGGCGAATGGATGATCTCCGTGTACTACGAGGTGGAGAAGCAGACGCGGCGGCCGCAGGCATTGTGGTTCCGCAAGCGCTCACGTTCTTCGTCCTGATTCGTCGTTTTCCTGTACATCGCCAGCGGGACGGCTGGGCCTTCCTGACGAATCGATGGGGTGGCACGGATGTTGCTTCGGATCCGACATCGCGCCAGATGCCGGGACAACGGAGACAACTCATGAACGGACGATTGATGGACAAGGTCACACTCATTACCGGCGCAGGCACCGGCATCGGCGAAGCCATCGCCTACAAGTTTGCGGCCGAAGGCGCGAAACTCCTGCTGAACGGGCTGCCCGGCGATCCGGTCGCCGATGTGGCCGACAAGGCACGCGAGCTCGGCGCGGACGTGGCGACCTGCATCGCCGACATCGCCGAGGAGGATCATGCAAGGCGCTGCGTGCAGTCGGCCCTCGACACCTACGGCCGGCTCGACGTGCTGATCAACAATGCGGGCGTTTTTCCCGAGGTCAACGAGACGCAGGACTTTTCCGTCGACGCTTTCGACACGCTGCTGCGCTACAACGTGCGCAGCGCGTTTCTCATGACGCGTTACGCCCTGCCCCATCTCCAGGAAACACATGGCGTCATTGTTTCGGCGGGATCGGAAGCGGGATTCATCGGTCTGCCGCAGGCAGCCGTGTACGGCGGCACCAAGGCCTGGATGCATGGGTTCATGGAGGGCGTCGCTGTCGAGCAGGCGCAGTACGGCGTGCGCGCCAACTGCGTGAGCCCCGGCGCGGTCGACACCGCCTGGACGCACAAGGAAACCGGGCCGATGGATGCGGAAATGGAGGACACCATGATCGCCGCCACGCCGCTCGGCCGGCGCGGCTCGCCGGAGGAAATCGCCAACGTCTATGCGTTTCTGGCTTCCGACGAAGCGAGCTTCGTCACGGGCGCGCTGTATCTGGTGGATGGTGGAATCACCAAGGCCAAAGGCAGCGTCGGCAACAAGGTGCCGGAGTTCCTGCGCAAGCAGCCGCCGCAGCAATTCGACGAAAGGCATCGGCTGGACGGCCGCGCGGGCTGACCGCAGTCAACAAACCAGGAGGTTTTGACTCGCCTGACCGCGGCCGAATCAATTCGGCCTTGCAAGATGGCTGGAAAAGAAATGGGGACATTCCTGATTTTCCAGACGGAAAATCAGGAATGTCCCCATTTCTCATGCGGTGCCCGGCAGGACGTCGAAGGCGATGCTGATGCGCGGCTCTTCGCTCTCGAATGGAATCGTGCGGTGGTAATAATAGGAGGGAAACAGCAGCATCCCGCCTTCGCTCGGACAGATGCGGCGCGTCAGCGGCTCCGCGCGACAATGCAGGGAATCCGGCGACCTGCCGAACTCGATCCATCCGGCGTGATCCACCGCTGACTCGCCGACGCAGCGCGGCAGGCGTACGTAATAAACGCCGCTCAACCAGCCCGCCGCGTGGATGTGCGGAATTTGATGCCCGCCGCTGTCCATGACGACTCCCCACGCAACAAGGCGCCACTCACGTAGCGGATAGCGCGCATACGGGTGCGCCGGATGCATCGGCAGATTCACCAGATAACGGCGTACGCCATCGACGATAAAGGACTCCAGCTCAGCGACCGGCCCTTTGTCACCACTCAACAGATCGCCTGTATGTGCCCCATGCCGCGTTGCTCTCCCCGCCGCATCATGGCTCAGCGTCGGATGCCCGCGGGCGTGACGGGCGAGCGCATCGTTGAACGCGATGACACTATCGAACCCAGCCGGGCACGGGACATCCTCCTCCACAACGTGGCGGTACAGATCGCGCAGCAACGACGGCTCGGGTCGTTCGTCCAATTCCTGCATGGCAACGAGCCGGTAAGCCAGCGCCGTGCGGTTCGCCGGCTCGATTGCAAGGCAACGCTCCAGCGCGTCGCGCGCCTCCTCTGCACGACCTGCTTCCAGGAGCGCTCCGCCTTTGAAACACCAGACATTCGCGGCGCCCGGCGTGAGCCGCTGCGCGCGGTCGAAAGCCTGCAGCGCTTGTTCCGGACGTTCCAGCGAACGCAGCGCGAGGCCCAGATTGACCATGGCCGGCGCGTAATCCGGATTGATCTCGAGCGCGCGGCCAAAAGCCTCCGCCGCCTCGGCGTGCCGGTCACCCTTGCGCAAGGCAAGCCCGAGATTGTTGCACGCCTCGGGGAAATCCTCCCGCAGCGCGATCGCCTGGCGATAGGCGTCGACCGCCGCATCGATTTCGCCGAGGTCCTGCAGGGCATTGCCCAGATTATTGTTCGCTTCGGCATAGCCCGGATGCAGCGCGATAGCTTCCCGGAACCGGTCCCGGGCCGCGCTGTGCCGGCCGCGGCGCTGGAGCAGGTTGCCGAGATTGAAATGTATCTGGGGTACATCCGGTCGCAGCGCGACGGCGCTCTCGTACGCGGACTGCGCCGCCTCGAGCTGCCCGGCGCTCGAAAGCAGGTTGCCAAGCCGATTCAGGGCATCGACATCGCGAGGATCGAGGCGCAATCGCTCGCGATACGCGGCGAGCGCCTGGTTGATATCGGCGGAGCTCACGCCGCTATCGTATCAGGCCGGCTGATTTCGTACGTAGCGGAGAATCCTCTCGCAATACTTGTGCCCGGAGGTGAACTTCATGCCATCTTTCTCCGCGACGATGCGCGCAGGTTTCCGCCCACGCTGCAGCGAACCTGTTCGACGACGCTGACCATTGAGAACACCCGCCAAAGAGATGCCGGAACAGGTGCCCGGCACCTGAACCCGGCACCTGTTTTCATCAAGCCGCGACGCGCTTGACGAGCAGGGCAAACTGGCCGTGGCGAGTGCAGATTGACTCTGCCCATTGGATGCCGGCGGCGATTTCGCTCCCGTATGCACGGCGGGATTCGTCGAGCATGCGCTCACGCGCTTGCGCGTCGTAGGGCTGCCCTGTCAGCTTGGAGTACTGGCCGGTCGTCGCCGGATCGAGGACGCGATCCAGTGTCTGAGCATCGATACCGCGGCTGAGAAAAGCAGCGATCTCTGGCAGCCGCACGCAGCTGTTCGCGAGGAACCCGTCGAACTCCACTGCAAGCACGCGCCCGGAAAAGGTCGCCGCGGCAACCGCGAGCTCCCGCATCTGCACGAGCCATACGAGGGCTGCTTTGCGCGCATCATTCAACTCCAGCCGCTCCTCCGAGCCCACGAGCGCCTGGAAATCCCCAAGCCGCGAATCTTCCACGGCTTGCTGCGTTTCGGTG
>JACDCP010000078.1 GCA_013817465.1 Gammaproteobacteria bacterium
CCTCCATGACGCGGCCGTCCGGCGATAGGTTTTCGTCGCTGTCGAGTATCTTCGCCGTGGAGGTACGATCCGTGGCCTCGAAGAGCGCGGACAGGCGATTCGATTCCGTCTCGTCCGGCCCCATGATGCGGAAGTTGCGACTCTCTTCATTCAGTCGCATGACATCGCGCAGGAAGGTGCCGAGCACGCGCGTCGACTCGGCGCGTGACACCCCCGGCTTCGCCACTTCGACGGCGTAATCGCGGAAATCCGGCATCCGAAGCGCTTCGAGCAGCAGGCCGCCGTTGGCATGCGGGTTTGCGCCCATGCGCCGCTGGCCCTGCGGAGCCAGCGCGGCGAGCCCGGGCCGCAAATGCCCCTGCCCGTCGAACAATTCCTGCGGCCGATAGCTCTGCATCCATGCCTCGAGCATCTTCAGGTGCGGCTTCGACTTCGCCAGACCGGCCAGTGGCACCTGATGCGAGCGCCACGTGCCTTCGACCGGTTTGTCGTCGACTTCCTGCGGACCCGTCCAGCCCTTCGGTGTCGCCAGCACGATGACCGGCCACCGGCGCCGGCGGCGAAAGCCCTGCGTCCGTGCCTCATCCTGGATCGCGCGTATTTCGTCGAGGGCGGTATCGAGTGTGCCGGCCATCGCCTCGTGCATCGCGGCGGGCTCGTCGCCTTCCACGAAATACGGCCGGTGGCCATAGCCTTCCAGCAAGCTCTTCAGTTCCTCGCGCGGGATGCGCGCGAGCACCGTGGGGCCGGCGATCTTGTAGCCGTTCAGATGCAAAACCGGCAGCACGGCACCGTCGTGCACTGGATTCAGGAACTTGTTCGAGTGCCAGCTCGCCGCAAGCGCGCCCGTCTCGGCCTCTCCGTCGCCGATCACGCAGCAGACGAGCAGATCCGGATTATCGAAGGCGGCACCGTAAGCGTGCGCGAGCGAATAGCCCAGCTCGCCGCCTTCGTGGATGGATCCGGGGACTTCGGCGGCCACGTGGCTCGGCAGTCCGCCGGGAAATGAAAACTGCCTGAACAGCCGGCGCATACCGTCTTTGTTTTGCGGCACATCCGGGTAGTGCTCGCTGAAGCTGCCCTCGAGCCAGGTGTTGGCGACCAGCGCTGGCCCGCCATGGCCGGGGCCGGTGATGAAGATCGCATTGAGATCGCGCGACCGGATGACGCGATTCATGTGCACGTAAATGAAATTGAGACCCGGCGTCGTGCCCCAGTGGCCGAGCAGCCGCGGCTTGACGTGCTCGAGCTCGAGCGGCTCTTCGAGCAACGGATTGTCGAGCAGATAGATCTGGCCGACGGACAGATAGTTAGCCGCGCGCCAGTACGCGTCGATATGCTCGAGCGCTTGGCTGTCGAGTGCCTGCTCGCGGCGCGGCGTCTGGTCATTCATGTCGAAGCATCTCCATCGGAAAAAGGGGACATTCCTGATTTTCCAATGTCATTGACGATGAAACGCTGCTGGCTCGAGAAAATCAGGAATGTCCCCATTCTCCCTGACATTCCTCGGCAATGGCGCGCTCCTCATCGGTCGCTATGACCAGCAGTCGAACGCGGCTGTCGGTGGTCGCCACGTCGATTGCCTCACCGTCGACGGGCTGCGCGGCTGCATTGCGTGCTGTGTCGAGGCTTGCCCCGAGCCAGCCGAAGCCGGCGCTGAGACGCTCGCGAAGCAGTACGCTGCGCTCGCCGATGCCGCCGGAGAACACAACAGCATCGAACCCTCCGAGCACGGCCGCATAGGCGCCGATGTACTTGCGTGCGCGGTGCACGAACACGTCGATGGCGAGCCGGCATCGGGCGTCCCCGTTCGCGGCCCGCGCCTCGATGTCGCGCAGGTCATTGCCGGCCCCGGACAGGCCTGCGAGCCCGGAACGCCGGTTGAGCAGCTCGTCGAGCGCACCGGCATCGAGCGCTTCGGCGCGCAGCAGATACACGAGCAGACCGGGATCCACGTCGCCCGAACGGCTGCCCATGACGAGCCCCTCGAGCGGAGTCATGCCCATGCTGGTGTCGATGCTGCGTCCGCCGTCGATGGCTGTGACGCTGCAGCCGTTGCCGAGGTGACAGGTCACGAGCTTCAGGGATGCAAGATTCCGGCCGAGAAAAGCCGCGGCGCTGCGCGCGAGGTACGCGTGGCTGATGCCGTGAAAGCCGAACCGGCGCAGGCCGTGCCGCGCGTTCAGCTCAGCCGGCAACGCGTACGTGCGCGCGTATTCCGGCAGGCAGGCGTGAAACGCCGTGTCGAATACAGCAACGTGCGCGGCCTCCTCCAGGCCGGTTCGTGCCGCACGAATGGCGGTGAGGTTCGCGGGCAGGTGCAGCGGCGCAAGCGGGACGAGCGCGGTGAGCGCGTTCTCGAGGTCGTCATCGATGAACTGCGGCGACACGAAGCGCGCTCCACCGTGCACCACACGATGTCCGACGATGTGAATGGATTTGGCCGCCGTTGCCGTCGCAGTGACGATATCGAGTGCGACGCGCACCGCCTGCTCGTGATCGGCGGCCTGAATTGCGCGCTTCTCATTCCCAATGCGCAGCACCGGCGCGTCTCCGCCGATGCCGGCGATCGTGAATGCAGCGCGCCGGCGCCAGGTCCCGTCATCGAACAGGGCGACCTTGAGCGACGAGCTGCCGCAATTGAAGACGAGCGTTTGCATCCGGCCTCGTAGCCGCTGGTAATCAGGCCGATGTCAATCCAGGTTCGAACGCCAGTAATTGTGCATCTGAAAATATGTGAACGACGCGGACCAGGCAATCAGTGCCAGTCCAGAGAGCGCTTCCATGCCCGTCAGAAAGCGAATCGGGCCGCTCGGCGTGATCTCTGCGAAGCCCACGGTCGTGTACACCATGGCGGAGAAAAAAACGAGATCGAGCAGGTTGTCCGCGCCGGCAAGCGCTCCCGAGTCCGCGGCGTGCAGCAGCGCATAGTAACCGAGGCCGAAAATCCAGATTTCGGCGACGTGGACGCAGAGCAGGCCGAGCACACAGAACAGTATGCGTCGCGGCATGTACCGCGGCTCTCGTGCGTACAACCGCTGCAGCATGCTGAAAGCGCCGTAATGCAGCAACACGCAGGCGAGCACCAGGAAGACGGTGCTGCCCGATCCAGTAAGCCTCCATTAGAATGAAGCGGCGCCGGTCGACTGATCTGGGGCCCGGCGCTCGCTGGCCCAGAGAAAACGCACGAAGGCAGCATAGACGGAATACGAGACGTCCCTTTCGAACAGCGGGCTGTTTTCGTTTTCGGCGCCCTGATGCGCCGTCAGATTGCCGCCGAAAAAGAACTGATAGCGCCCTTTGTCGCGCCTGACACCAACGCCGAGCTCCGTGCCCAGATAGCCGCCGCCGGCGTCGAAGGCGGGCCGGCCGGCACGTGCGAACTCCGGTGCGACATCGTAAAAGTAATCGAGAAATTTCTCGTTGGCGAAAATCGGCGTGATGCTCAGGTCGACCTGGAACGGCGTACCGAAAAAAGCGTATTGCTCGTATTCGAGCTCGGGCGCGAACACCAGGCCGCGCGCGCTGACGTCCGTGAAATCGCTGGAGAAAGCTGCGCGCAGGGGAATCTCCAGCTTGAGCTGGCGGGACGGATCGGAGAAGTCGTCGAGGCGTATCTCGAGCTCGGGGCCGAGCTCGAACAGATAATCGAGATCGGGCATGCCCTCGCGTATTTCGACGTCATCGCTGTCGGTATTGAACGAGCCGCCGGCGCTGACGTCGAGTTCCAGGCGCCGGCTTTTGAACAGCCGCCCGGCGACCAGATTGTCGCCGCCGATGCGCAGCAGCGCGCCGCGGTATATGAGCACCGGAAACGGCAGACCCTTGAGCGACTGCTCATCGGCGGCCGGATACGCGGATCCAAAGCTGCCACCTGCGCCGACGCCGACCTCCCAGAGCGGGAGGCGGACGGCATCGGCGGCCGTGGCAGCATCCTCGGCGGCCGCCGGCAGCGACAGATACCAGAGCGCTGAAATGAGGAGAGCGGCTGACTTCATGCGAGGCATGATGCCTGACCCGCAAGCCGATTTCCTGACGGATGCCGGAACCCGGCACCGTTGTCCTCTGCTGCGTGGTTATCTATGTATCGGACAGCGCGCCGCGGGCGTCGTCGCGCCAGGAGTCAAACCTCCGTCGACCTGAAAGCCACGCGGCCCGTGCCGCGCCGTCAATCCTCGCCGCGACCGTATTCGTTCTGCTCTTCGGCCTCATCATCGATGGCGTCGCCGGCTTCCTCCACGTCTTCGCCGAATCCCTCGGTCGTATTGCAGGCGCTGAACAGCGGCGTAGCCAAAATGAACAGGGCCGCCAGCAGGCGTGTGAAAATGGACATCTGCGTATCTCCTGGGTGATGACGTAAATGCCAGAGCAATTTCCATGCCAGACGGTGCGGCGTTGGTCACCGCACGCGCATCGTGCGCTGGCCGTGGACCTGCTCGAGGGACTCAGTGAATGAATGATTCATTGAGGGCCCGCTGCGTAGATGTCCTGGATCGTGTCGGACGGATGCACGTCGGTTTCGCCCGTGGCGCGCGCATAGACCAGTGAGCGTTACAGGAATCTCTACGAAATTCTCGAGGTTTGCGTTCTGCTCGAAAGACGGGCGTCCCACGCCTGCGCAGGGACCCGGGCCGATGCAGATCAATGCCGTTTGCAGCAGGTAACTTTTACAATCGCACGCTGGTAAGCGGGTACCTGAAGGATGCTGGCACCGAGTCTACGAGACCATTCCCGGCGAGATTTCTCCAATCACGCGATTCAGCTCGAACAGGCCGAAGGGTTTCGCCAGGTAACGATGCACCGGAAGGCTGGCACTTTGCCTGCGCAAGTCCTCTACCGGCAAACCGGTCACGAAGACGACGACCAGATCGGGTAGCTTTTCATTGAGCTGACGGGCGACGCTCACGCCGTCCCGGTCGCCTTCCAGCATCCAGTCGCAGATGAGTATCTGCGGCGCAAAACTCTCCCCGATCTCGACCGCACAGTCGCCACTCGAGGCTGTTTCGACCTCGAACCCGCATTCACTCAGAAAATCCGCCATGGCGGCACGCGAATTCTTCTCGTCCTCGACGACCAGAATCCGCGTAGCCATCAGCGCCCGTGCCCCGAGCTTTCGCGGCTGCCGGTTTGGAGCTGCAGCATCATTTCCGTAGAGTTTCATCCTGTGTAGCGCTGGTCCAGGCAATGGGCAGCTTGACATCGAACTGCGCGCCTCCCGAGGCCGGGTTGCGCGCACTCACCGTGCCGCCGTGATCGTGCACGATGCGATACACGAGGCTCAAGCCGAGACCGGTGCCACCGTACTCCCGACGCGTCGAAAAAAACGGGTCGAACAGTCTGCCGAACGATCCCGTCGGAATGCCGGGACCATTGTCGCGCAGCGAAATGGTGAGGTGATCGCCATCGGAAGTCGATCGGAGGTGCAGTTTCGTAGCACCTGCCTCCGCTGCATTACGCATCAAATTCACCATGGCCTGCTCGAGCTCGGTCTCGTTCAGCGCCACGGGTGGCGGCGGGTCCACGAGATCCTGTTCGATACTCAGCTCAGTAAGAGGCAAGATCGATGCCAACAGGTCGATCGAGCGGCGCACCACCCGGTTGATGTCTCCGCCCTCCTTGGTCGCATTGCCGTCGCTGCGCGCGAATTGCAGCACTCCTGAAGTGATGCCCGCACAGCGCCGGCAGTCGCCGATGATCCGGCCAAATATCTCTTCCATGCGCTCGCTGCCCTGGCCCGAATTGCGCGCAACCATCTGGCCGAGCTCGGCGTTCATGAGTATCGAGTTCAGCGGATTGTTAATCTCGTGCGCTATGCCGGCGGCCAGCGTGCCGAGCGAGGCCAGCCTTGCGGCCCGCTGCATGCGATCGTCGCTTTCCGCGAGCGTGAGGCGCGCCTGGCTTTCGCCGAGCTGTTCTTCGATGGCATTGCGCTGCAGCGCTGTGGACAGCAGCGCCGCCATTGCCTGCATGAAGTTCAGGTCGTTCTGACTGAAGCTCCGCTTGTGGTCGGCGTGTGCGCCGAGCACGCCGTACGGCCCTTCGTGGCCGTCGATGACGACGCTCGCACCGCTCACGATGCCGTGCTCGGCGAACAGCTCGCGGTCCTTGTACTGCGACTCCCTGGCGAAGTCGTCGAGGACGACCGGGCGCCGGGAATGCAACGCGAGGGCGTCGGGCGAGCCGCCACGAGCCGCCGACATGGTTGCGCGTCCGACCCGGCCGCGCTTCCAGCCTTTGCCGGCCTTGAGCCGCAGCACGCCGTGCTCGGGATCCCGCTCCAGCACCTTGCAGAACCTGACGCCCAGCGTGCTCGTACAGGCCTCGAGAATGCGCCTGGTAATCTTCGAGATGTTGCGCTCGGCGACCGCGTAAAGCGCGAGACGCGCCATGGCCGCCTGCTGGCGCGCACGTATCTCCGCCTCTTCAGTGATGCGCGTGAGCTCGGTAATGTCGGAAAAGCTGCCGATCGCGCCACGCAGATTTCCGTCGCGATCCGTAAGAGGCGCCACTCCCATCGACACCTGCATCAGCTTTCCGCTCGGACAGCGCACCGTCACCGTCTCGTCATCGGTACGGGATTTCCGACGCGCGCGTTGCAACAGATATCTATCGAGGGAAATCAGCTCGCCGTCGGGAGCGACCAGCACGTCAATGGGATCCGGCACCGACGGATGCCGCGACAGATTGCGCTCCGGATCGACGTTGAAGAACTCCGCCGCCCGTCGATTGGGCCGCACGCTGCGACCTTCCGCATCCTCGCAGATCAGGATGCCGCCCGGACCGAACTCGAGCAGGACCTCCAGCGATGTCTCGACCGCCATAATCCCCGACACTTCGCCTTCCCTGGCTGCGCTCACGCTCTCAGCCGGCTTTTTTCCGCGGCACGCGCCGCGAAGCCGAGGGCGATCTTGCATCGTCTTCGACTTCGCCGGTGTACTGCTCGAGACGGTTGTAGAGTGTTTTCAGGCTGATGCCGAGAGTCTCCGCGGCGAGGGTTTTGTCGCCGTTGAAATGCTCTAGGGTGCTCAGGATCAGGCGCCGCTCGACATCCTTGATCGACAGCCCGACCTCGAAGTCGAGGCGGCCTCGACTCTTGCCCAAACCCGCGTCGAGGGCATGGCCGAGCTGCTCCGCAGTGATCGCATCGCCGCTCAGGATGAACGCGCGCTGCACGACATGCTGCAGCTCGCGGACGTTACCGGGCCACGGGTGTGCCTCCAGCCGCTTGAAGCCCTTCGCATCGATGGTTTTCGCCATCGCATACTTGCGGTTCATCTGCGAGAGAAAATACCCGGCAAGCGCCGGGATATCCGCGGTGCGATTGGCAAGCGACGTCAGCGCAATGGGAAACATCATGAGCCGATAGTAGAGATCTTCGCGGAAATCGCCGGAGGCGACGGCAGCTTCCGGATCGCGATTGGTCGCCGCGACCACACGCACATCCAGCTCGACTTCCTTGCTCCCACCGACGCGCGTCAGCGCGCCGGTTTCGAGCACGCGCAGAAAATGCGCCTGCAAGCCCGCCGGCAGCTCGGTAACCTCGTCGAGAAATAACGTGCCGCCTTCGGCCCGCTCGAAATAGCCGGCATGCCTCTTCTGCGCACCCGTGAAGCTGCCTCGTTCGTGTCCGAAAAGCTCGCTCGAGATGAGGCTCTCAGGGATAGCACCGCAATTCACGGGCACGAACGGACCGCTTCTGCCGCTCGCTAGATGGATCGCCTGCGCGACCAGCTCCTTGCCGGTGCCGCTCGCCCCATAAATCAGCACGGTCGCATCGAGCGGCGCGATGCGCTCGATGGTGTCGTAAAGTTTCCGCATCGGCGCCGATTCGCCGACGAGATAGCCGAAGTGCAGCTCAGGCCCGGCCTCTGCCTTGCCGTTACTGCCATTCCTGGCGTTCTTACCGTTACGGCGGCCGCGCGGCGGCTGACCGATCCGGTCCAGACAGCGCTTGAGCTCGGTGCTGCCGAACGGCTTGATCAAATAGTCCATGACGGGCGCCTGCACCGCACGAATCGCGGTGTCGACGGTCGGGTTGCCGGTGATTATCACGATCTCCGGCCCCCGGCCGGCGCCGACGTCCTCGATGAGCTCGAGCCCGCTGCCGTCCGGCAGCATGAGATCGACCATCAACAGGTCAGGCGAGCGCATGGCGAGCGCACGCCTGGCCGCGGCCAGGGTCTCGGCGTGACTCACCTCGAAGCCGAAAGCTTCGATGAGCTCCGACGTCACCTTGGCAAAGCTGGCGTTATCGTCCACCAGAAGGACGTGTGCCATTCGTTTGTCCCCTCCTAAGCGGAGTGTGAATGCCCGTCCTGCAGGCAGGGGGGCAGTAAAGCGGATTTTCTCACTTCGTCCGGCTCTCGTCCGGCGCGCGCTATGCCGGTTCCGTGGCAAAGCTCCACCCCGCTCGACCGCGTGCCGGTTCTGATTTCTTGTCTTCCGGCACCGGACCATCAGTGCCCGGGCGGGAAAGGTAATGTATCACTAAACAGAGGGGACTTCCGCCCCTGGCAGCGCGTTGTAAAACCCGTGTATGGCGTTTAACGCCGCGCGCCGAAAAGTGACTGACTCAAATCGTGAGCGTTTTCAGGAACTTGCAGTTTCCTGAAGATGGCGGGTTATTCGAACGGCAGCCAGGAGTTGCACCAGCCCCGGGCATGGACGAGCCGGCCCCCGAATATGCTGCAGGGCCGCCAATCCTTGCCCGGCCCGCCTTCCAGGAAGCGACAGTTTGCGCACAGCTGCGTAGCGCCCTCGGGACCGGCACGCTTGGGGAATCGCGTCACGTCGACTTCATCGGCATCGTGCCGGTAGCCGAGCGCCCGTGCAGCCGGCTCGCTTTCGCTGAGGCGCTCCGGCGCCATGGTCCGGCCAGCCGCTGGCAGCAGGAAAAGGACGCCGAGGGCGAGCTTCAGGACGCGGCGACGTTCGCGTGATACCTCCCGCATGGTGCACTCGTCGCTGAGCCGGTTCGGTCAGGCCGTGACCGGATGATCGAGCCCGAGTTCGAGGCGGCGCACTTTCTTCAGCCGCTGTGCGACGTCATCCCAGTTCACGAGCTTCCAGAACGCCTTCACCCAATCCGCTTTCTCGTTGTGGAATTGGAGGTAATAAGCATGTTCCCACATGTCGCAGACCAGCAAGGGCACGCTTCCCTGGCCGACGTTGCCCTGGTGGTCGTAGATCTGCTCGACGATCAGGCGACCAGCCATGGGCTCCCAGGCGAGCGCCGCCCAGCCCGAGCCCTGCACGCCGTTCGCCGCGTGTTCGAGGTGTCCCTTGAAACCCTCGAAAGAGCCGAAATGTTCATCGATGAGGCCGCTGACCTCACGCTCCGGCTCGCCGCCGCCATCCGGCGTCAGGTTCTGCCAGAACAGCGAATGCAGGACGTGGCCGGAGACATTGAAGGCCAGGTTTTTCTCGAGCTGGTTGATCGAGGAGAAATCATTCTTATCGCGTGCTGCGACGAGTTTCTCCAGCGCCTCGTTGGCGCCCTTGACGTAGGCGGCATGATGTTTGTCGTGATGAAGCTCGATGATCTTGCCGGAGTAATGGGGCTCCAGGTCGCCGTAGTCATACGGGAGATCGGGTAATTGATAAGTCATGAGCGCTGAACCTCCGTGTGTCGGCTGACGGGAAAATCAGCAAGCAACAATGCAGGATGCGTGCCAGCGGCGCGAACGTGCTACGGCCACTTACGTGATACGGTTTCTGATGGTGGTTCGCGATCGATGGCGGCAGCCTGCAGGCGGCGCATCGGGCGGAAGCGCATAGGCACGGCCACTGGCATGATGCGGGTTCTGATGGTGGCTTCGCGGTTAATGACGGCAGCCTCCAAGCGGCGCATCGAACGGAAGCGCGTTGGTTAAGGATTGAGGGCGCCGCTGGCACGCATCCTGCATAAACCGCGCATAGCATTCGAATTACGCCCCGGGGAGACTATGAAGCATTACATTCCAATCCTCCTGGCCGCCGCCGGGTTGCTGGCCGCCTGTGCCAGCGTGCCGGCCCCTAACCAGGAGTTGACCCTCGCCCGCGCGGCCATCGACGTGGCTGCCGAGGCCGACGCCCAACGCTATGCATCGCGCGAGCTGACCAGCGCCCGGCGCAACCTGAGTCGCGCCGAGCAGGCGGTACAGCGCGAGGAGAACCTCGTCGCCTCGCGGCTCGCCGAGCAGGCGCGCGCCGATGCGGAGCTCGCCGCGGCGATCTCGCGCGCCGCGCAGGCAGAGCAGGCCGCCCAGGCGGTCGAGCAGAGCATCCAGTCGCTGCGCGAGGAAAGTCTCCGCGGTTACGGTGACGAACAATGATCGGGGAGAGATCAGCCATGAACGACAAGCATGCGAAGCCTGCGCCTGCGCGACGCTTCGGTTGGCCACTGGCGGCTTTCGCGGCGCTGGTCGCCGGCTGCGCGGTCGCGCCGGAATCGAACTCGGCGCTCGAGCAGGCGCGCGCCGCCTATGAGGCCGCCAGAAATGACGTTGCGGCGACCGAAGCGGCACCAGTCGTGCTCGATCGGGCGGAAAATGAGCTCGAGCGCGCGGAAAGCCTTTTCGACGACGGCGCTGACGCCGAGCTCGTCGATCATCATGCTTATCTCGCTCAGCGTTCCGCGGAGGTCGCCATTGCGCGCGGCCGGGAGTCCGAGGCGGAGAGCCAGGTGGCGGCAGCGGAAGCGCGGCGCCAGGAAGTGCTGCTCGAGGCACGCACGCGCGAGGCGCAGCTCGCGGAGGAGCGAGCCGAAGCTCGCTCACTCGAGGCGGCCGCGGCCCTCAGCACCGCCGAACAGAGCGCGCAACAGGCGGCGGCAGCCCAGGCCAGGGCCGAGCAGTTGCAGGCGGAGGCTGAAGCGCTGCAGAGCCAGCTTACGGAATTGCAGGCCAAGCCCACGCCTCGCGGCCTCGTGCTGACGTTGAGCGACGTGTTGTTCGATACCGGCCGGGCCGAGCTCAAGCCGGGCGCAGAACGTTCGCTCGACGAGCTCGTCGAGTTCATGAATGAATATCCGGAACGCAACATCGTGATCGAGGGCTTCACCGACAGTCGCGGCAGCGACACCTATAACCTGGATCTGTCCGAGCGGCGGGCGGATGCCGTCGAGGTGGCGCTCATCGCCGAAGGCATCGATCAGGGCCGCATTCGCTCGCGCGGCTACGGCGAAGACTATCCGGTGGCATCGAACGATACCGACGCCGGACAACAGCTCAACCGGCGCGTCGAGATCATCATCTCCGACGACGCCGGCAACGTCCCTGCGAGGGGGCCCGAGTCGGCGGGCTGATTTACACGGAACCGAGCGCATCATCTACACAGTCAAGGAGACCTGGCATGACGATCAATTCACCCAATCCCGGCACCACCGCGACGACGTCGCCTAAGCCGCATCCCACAACGAACCGTGCCACCGAGGCCGCTCATGAAGCGGTCGA
>JACDCP010000289.1 GCA_013817465.1 Gammaproteobacteria bacterium
CGGCCGTGCTGGTGGCGATGACCACGCCCTTGCCAGCCGCCAGTCCATCCGCTTTCACCACGAGTGGCGCGGAACGCTCGCGGATATACGCCAGTGCAAGCTCCAGGTTCGTGAAGCTGCGCCCCGTGGCTGTCGGGATGCCGTGCCTGGCGAGGAAGCTCTTCATATACGCCTTCGAGCCTTCGAGCCGGGCTGCAGCAGCGCGCGGGCCGAAGCAGCGCAGGCCCGCCGCGTCGAAGCGGTCGACAATGCCGGCGACGAGCGGCGCCTCGGGACCGATGATCGTGAGATCGATTCCTTCACTGGTGGCGAGATCGAGCAGGGTATCGATATCGCCGCTGCCGACCGGCGCATTGCGCACGCGCGGTTCCCGTGCCGTTCCGGCATTGCCGGGTGCGACGATGACCTCGTCGACGCGGGGCGATTGCGCGACCTTCCAGGCCAGCGCGTGCTCGCGGCCCCCGCCGCCGACGATAAGCACCTTCATCAAACCCGGATTATTCATGAAGCCGGACCCAGTTTGATGTGTAATCCGGGTTAATGCCGGAAGTGCCGCATGCGCGTGAACACCATGGCCATGCCATGCTGATCGGCCGCATCGATGACTTCGCGGTCACGCATCGATCCGCCCGGCTGTATGACAGCGGTGATGCCGTGCTCCGCTGCGCGGTCGAGGCCATCGCGGAACGGGAAGAAGGCATCCGATGCCATCACCGAGCCCCTCGTGCTCAGGCCCGCATCTTTGGCTTTCATCGCCGCGATGCGCGCGCTGTGGATGCGACTCATCTGGCCCGCTCCGACGCCGATTGTTGCGCGCTGCCGGCAATATACGATGGCGTTCGATTTGACGAACTTGGCGACCCGCCAGGCAAAAAGCAGGTCGCGGAGTTCCGCTCCGCTCGGCGCGCGCTGGGTGACGACCTGTAGATCGCCCTCGGCCACGCGGCCGGTATCCCGATCCTGCACGAGCAGACCGCCCGTGACACGCTTGTAGTCGAGCTCCGCGGGCGGCCGGGCTGCGAAAAGGCCCGTGGTCAGGAGCCGCACATTTTCCTTGCCGGCGAATACCTGCAGCGCGCCGTCTTCGACCTCCGGCGCGAGCACGACTTCCACGAATTGACGTTCGAGGATCCTGTTGGCCGTGGCGGAGTCCAGCGTACGATTGAACGCGATGATGCCGCCGAAAGCCGACGTGGGATCGGTCGCATAGGCGCGCTCGTAGGCCGCGGTGAGCGTGTCGTCGGCGGCTGCTCCGCAGGGATTGGCGTGCTTGACGATCACGCAGGCCGGCGCGGCGAACTGCTTGACGCACTCGAGCGCAGCATCCGCGTCGGCGATGTTGTTGAACGACAACTCCTTGCCTTGCCGCTGCACGGCAGTGGCGACAGATGCTCCGTACGCGGCCGGCTCGACGTAAAGTGCGGCGCGTTGATGCGGATTTTCGCCGTAACGCAGATCCATCCTTTTGCTGTATGCGATCAGCAGGGACTCGCCCAGTGGCGGCAATTCGCCCGGGCTGGCTTGCTCTGCAAGATATCCCGCGATTGCGGCATCGTAGCTTGCGGTATGGCGGAACGCCCGCGTGGCCAGGTTGAGCCGCATGTCCTCCGGCACGCAGCCGCCGTTGGCGGCGAGAGCCTCGAGCAGCGGCACATAATCGCCAGCGTGTACGAGCACCGTCACGAAGGCATGGTTCTTGGCTGCAGCGCGCAACATGGCCGGGCCCCCGATGTCGATGTTCTCGATCGCCTGCTGCAGGCTGCAGTCCGGCCTCCTCGTCGTCTCGATGAACGGGTACAGGTTGGCAGCCACCAGATCGATCGGTGCGATCCCGTGAGCCTCCAGGCTCGCATCATCACGTCCGCGCCGGGCGAGAATGCCGCCGTGGATGTTCGGGTGCAGGGTCTTGACGCGGCCGTCCATGATCTCCGGAAAACCGGTTACGTCCGAGACTTCCGTGACGCTCAGCCCATGTTCTCGGAGCAGCGCCGCGGTGCCGCCAGTAGACACGAGCTCCACACCGCGCGCCGACAGGCCGCGCGCCAGATCCAAGACGCCTGTCTTGTCGGAAACGCTCAGCAGCGCGCGCCGGATCGGATTCATGTGATACCGAGTCAGATGCGGACACCGGCACCGATCAGCGGGATGCCGGTGCCCGGCACCTAGTCGAGCAGCTTGTAGGTTCTGAGCTTTTTGCGCAGCGTGCCGCGGTTGATGCCGAGAATTTCGGCAGCGCGACACTGGTTGCCGGCAGTGTACTCGAGCACAGCCTTGAAGAGAGGCTGCTCGACCTCGCGCATGACAAGCTCGTAAAGCTCGCTGGGTTTATGCCCGTTCAGATTGCGGAAATAAGTGGCAAGCGCTTGTTGCGTCAGATCGCGCAGAGGCTGCTCTTGTACGGTCGGCCTCGTCGTCTTGCGCTTGCTGGATTTCTTCTTCGGCACGGTCGGCACGCCCCCCTTTTGCAATCAAAACCGCAGCTCAACCCACAGTGCAAACTACGGTTCAAACCCCTGATTCAAACATTAGACGATCGAGCCGCCGAGCGTAGGACGATAGCGCCCTCCGGGCGCCGCCAGCGCTTCTTGATTGTTGCTATCGCAGCACGAATGCTGCGTGCCGGATCTGAATATACTCAGCGGAAGTTCGGTCGCACGGGTGTGGAGATGATAGCCGGTTCGTGACACCTGTAAAGATTTTTTTTAAAACAGGATGTCGAAAAAACCATTCATGACACACTCCGCTCCGCGATCCGGAAAGTGCGATGTCCGGATCGCGAGCATTTTCAAGAGCTTTCAGTTCTTCAATACGATATTACATCCCTGTTTCCCGAACTGCTGAATGAGCGTTCAGCAGGGCGCGAACAGGGCGCTTCATTCCTGATCGCTGCACTGCACGCGGCGTTGTGCATCGCGCAAGCAAACTGCAAGCTCGAAACCGAACGCGTCGTCACCGGGATCGACGACCATGATGTCGGCCTCGAAAGGCTGGCCTGGCTCGAGAAGCCGGACGGATCCCTCGTTCGCGCCGGCGTATTCGCGAGGCTCGAGCACGCGGGCGCTGATGCCGTCGCCCCACCGATCGGTGAGCGTCAGGCGGACGAGCGGATAGGGTTGCGCGCGCTCCGCCGTATTCTCGATCTCGGCACGAATGCGTAACGTGTCTTCCGCCTGTGACTGCGCAGCAGCCGCAGCCGCGACGATACGGTACGCATTTACGTTCCACTGCGGGTCGAGCGGGCTGCCGGCCATCCGATAGGCGCCCTCAATGAGATTGCCGGCCCACGGCAGCGCGGCCCAGTCATCGCGGTTCAGGTGCACGAGCTGCGCAAGCACGCCGGCCAGCAGAATGAAACACGCAAACCCCCAGAACAGCCGCCGTTGCCAGCGCGGGCCTGCAGGCGCCCC
>JACDCP010000079.1 GCA_013817465.1 Gammaproteobacteria bacterium
ATGCCGGGCTGATCGACGAGCTGGAGATGCGGCTCCTGACGGCGGATGTCGGTGTCGAGGCGACGGAGCGCATCATCGGCGGCCTCAACCGCAAGGTGGCGCGCAACGAGCTTGCGGATGTGACCGCGCTCGTGCGGGCATTGCATGCGAGCATGGTCGAGATTCTCGCGCCCTGCACTCAGCCGCTCGAGATCGACACATCGCGGCGTCCGTTCCTCATTCTGATGGTCGGCGTGAACGGCGCAGGCAAAACCACGACTATCGGCAAGCTTGCCGGCAAGCTCAAGGACCAGGGGCATCGATTGATGCTTGCCGCGGGCGACACGTTCCGTGCCGCAGCCGTCGAGCAACTCGAAGCCTGGGGCCGACGCAATGGCGTGCCCGTGATCGCCCAGCAGTCGGGCGCCGATCCGGCCGCGGTCATCTTCGACGCCCTGCAGGCAGCTCGCGCCCGCCATATCGACATCCTGATCGCCGACACCGCCGGACGCCTGCACAGCCAGAGCAACCTCATGGAAGAGCTGAAAAAAGTGAACCGCGTAGTGAAGAAGCTCGACCCCGATGCGCCGCACGAAACCATGCTCGTGATCGACGGGGGCACCGGCCAGAACGCGCTCGCGCAGGCCCGCGAATTCCACGAGGCGATCGGCGTCACGGGCATCACCCTGACCAAGCTGGACGGAAGCGCCAAAGGCGGCATCCTGTTCGCGCTGGCCGAGCGCATGAGGCTGCCGATCCGCTACATCGGGGTCGGCGAGCAGGTCGAGGATCTCGGCGTCTTCGATGCCGGCGAGTTCGTCAAGGCATTGCTCGCGGCGCCCGCCGAGGGCCCGGGCGAGTGATCCGGCTGCAGAACGTCGTCAAGCGTTACCCTGGCGGCCGCGATGCGCTGAGCAACCTGAACATGCACCTCGCGACCGGCGACATGGCGTTCCTGACCGGCCCTTCGGGCGCCGGCAAGAGCACCATCCTGAAGCTCATCGGCCTCATCGAGCGCCCGACACGCGGCCAGGTGGTGATCGGCGGGGAGGCCACGTCGCGCATTTCGCGGCGCCGCATCCCCGCGTTCCGGCGCCGGATCGGCATGGTGTTCCAGGATCACAAGCTGCTTGCCGATCGCAGCGTATTCGACAACGTGGCGCTGCCGCTCGTCATCGCCGGCGTCGGCCATCGCGAAACGGCCCGGCGTGTACGTGCAGCGGTTGATCAGGTGGGCCTGTCCGGCAAGGAAAAAATGCTGCCCGCGATGCTCTCGACCGGCGAGCAGCAGCGTGTCGGCATCGCGCGTGCCGTCGTGGCTACGCCGCCGCTGTTGATCGCGGACGAGCCGACCGGCAATCTCGACCCGGAACTGTCGTTCGAAATCATGCGTCTGTTCAAGCGCTTCAACGAAGTCGGTGTCACGGTGCTCATCGCGAGCCACGACCTCGCCCTGATCGAGCGCCTGCGCGGACGCCGCATCAGCTTGCGCGAGGGACACGTCGTCGCCGGATATGAGCCGGCGGCCGCAGGCGGCCGCCATGCCGGCCCCACGTAGCGCCAGCCGGCCGCCTGCACACCGTGCCGGCCGCGTGCGCGGCTATTTCACGCGCCATGCGCAGAATCTGGTCGGCGCGCTCGGCCGACTTTACGACCAGCCGCTGGCGAGCCTCATGACGGTCGCGGTGATCGGCATCGCGCTGGCCCTGCCGGCAAGCCTCTATCTGCTGGTGGTGAATGGCCGCGCCCTCACGGGCAGTCTCGACAGCGCGGCCGACGTATCGGTTTATCTCCGCCGGGAAATCTCCCCGGCAACGGCCGAGGCGCTCGCCGGCCGGCTCCGCGAGCGCGCGGACATCGCTCAGGTGCGGATCATCGACCCGGAAGAGGCGCTCGCCGATTTCCAGCGTCTGTCGGGTTTTGGCGCCGCGCTGGACGCGCTGGGCGAAAATCCACTGCCGGTCACGCTGGTCGTGCGTCCGGCGCACCGGCAGCCGGCAGCCGCCGCCGCGTTGGCCGGCGAACTGCAGGATCTCCCCGAAACGGAGCTTGCCCAGATCGACACCGAATGGATCACCCGTCTCGATGCGCTGCTCGACATCGTACGCCGCGCCGTCGCGCTGGCCACGGCAATACTCGCGCTCGGCGTCGTCATCATCGTCGGCAACACGATTCGCCTGGACATCCAGAACCGGCGCGCCGAGATCGAGATCATCAAGCTCATCGGCGCGAGTGATGGCTTCATCCGCCGGCCGTTCCTTTACAGTGGGTTCTGGTACGGTCTGGCCGGCGGGCTGTTCGCCGCTTTGCTGGTAGACGCGGCGCTCTGGACCCTGAGCGGGGCGGTCGGCAACGTGGCCGGACTGTACGACAGCACCTTCGCGCTGCAGGGCCTCTCGGCCGGCACGGTCCTTGCACTTATCGGCTTGGGCGCCCTGCTCGGCTGGCTGGGTTCGTGGATAGCTGCCGCGCGTCACATGCGGCGCATCGAGCTGTAACCCCTGTCTGTGCCGGAACCCCCGCCCCGCTTAGCACTCTAAGCATCGGAGTGCTAAAATCTGCCACCCGTAAGGAGGCTTGGAAACGTGAGTACCGCTTTAGCCGCGCGTCATTTCGATCTCGTGCTGGCCGGCCCCGTCGGCAGCCTGGACGCCTACATGCAGACCGTCAGCGCCATTCCGGTGCTCGACAGGGATGAGGAGCACGCGCTGGCCACCCGTTATCGCCAGGATGACGATCTCGATGCCGCCCGGCGGCTCGTGCTCGCGCACCTGCGCTTCGTCGTGCACATCGCGCGCGGCTATGCCGGTTACGGCCTTCAGGTCGGCGACCTGATCCAGGAAGGCAATGTCGGCCTCATGAAGGCCGTCAAGCGGTTCGACCCAGACGTCGGCGTGCGCCTGGTATCCTTCGCGGTCCACTGGATTCGCGCCGAGATCCATGAATACGTCTTGCGCAACTGGCGCGTCGTCAAGGTGGCGACGACCAAAGCGCAGCGCAAACTGTTCTTCAATCTGCGCAAGGCGAAAAAGAACCTCGGCTGGCTGAGCCACGACGAGACCCAGGCGGTGGCGATCGACTTGGGCGTCAAGCCGGAAGAAGTCACCGAAATGGAGAAGCGCCTTGCGAGCCGCGATCTGTCGTTCGACCCTGCGCCCGGGGCCGATGACGAGGACGGCAGCTTCATGCCCGCTGCCTATCTGCCGAGCCCGGCGCAGGACCCGGCAGCGGCGCTGGAGGCGGACGATTGGGAGGAGGACTCCTCGAACCGGCTTGCAGCAGCCCTCGACACACTCGACGCACGCAGCCGTGACATCGTGCAGTCGCGCTGGCTGACAGACAGCAAGTTAACCCTGCACGACCTGGCCGGCCGCTACGGCGTCTCCGCCGAGCGTATCCGGCAAATCGAGAGCAACGCGATCACCAAACTGCGCGGGGCGCTGGGCTGAAGCGGCAGGCAGGCCGATTTAAACCGGCCTGCAGATCCGCCATTGCGGGGGGAATCTTCACGTCGGCTGACCTCGTTCGGCGACCCCGCGGCGCGCAGATCAGGCAGTCAGCGGCACGAGCGTCAACTCGACACGGCGATTCTGTTGCCTGCCCTGCTCCGTATCGTTGGAAGCGACGGGACTGCCCTCGCCCTGGCCGACCGTGATGATGCGCTGAGTCATGATGCCCTGCGATCGCAGGTACTCGGCGACCGTTGATGCGCGTTCCTCCGACAAGTCCTGGTTGTAGCTGTCGCTGCCCCGGCTGTCGGTGTGCCCGGCGACCTCGATGACGGTTTTCTCGTACTCTTCCAGCACCAGGCCGACCGAATTCAGGACATCGAAGAAGCCTTGATTCAAGGCTGCGCTGTCGGTGCGAAACGTGACGTTACCCGGCATGAGCAGCGTAATGTTGTCGCCTTCGCGATGCACGCTCACGCCCGTGCCGTCCAGCCGCTGGCGTAGCTGCGCCTCCTGGCGGTCCATATAGTTTCCGACCGCGGCCCCGGTCAGCGCGCCCAGGCCCCCGCCGATGAGCGCTCTCTGGCGGCGATCCACGGCGTCGTCGCCCGTGATGAGACCGGCCACGACGCCGATGCCCGCACCGATGGCCGCGCCCTTAGTGGCCTGGCTCGTCTGGCCCTCGCGTGTGTATGGATCGAGCGTCGAGCAGGCCGTGACCAGCAGCATCCCTGCGACGCATCCGGCCAGGCGGCCTGTCCCTGTTTGAGCTCTCATGCGCTTTCTCCCTGATGATGAACGACCCCGATGCGCGGCACGGTAGCACGCGGCATTTGCAAGTCTCAATCCCGGCGGCATCTGGCGTGAAGATCGGTACAATGTTTACATGCGTACCGCCGTGCAGTGGCTGGACGAATATGGCGAAAGCCACCGCCACGCCACCAACAAGCTTCTGCACTGGATCTGCGTGCCGCTGATCGTGCTGAGCCTGATCGGCCTGCTCTGGTCGATCCCGGTTCCGGAGGCCTTCGAAAACATCTCGCCGGCGCTGAACTGGGCGACGGCCTTTCTGATGGCCGCTGTCGTCTACTATTTCATCCTGTCGGTGAGCCTCGCGCTCGGCATGCTGCCGGTGCTCGCCGGTTTCGTGCTGATAGTCGACTGGCTCGACACCCTCGAGCCGCCACTCTGGCTGATCTCGATCGTGATATTCGCGATAGCGTGGGTCGGCCAGTTCGTCGGGCATGCAATTGAAGGCAAGCGACCGTCGTTCTTCCAGGACATGCAGTTCCTGATGATCGGCCCGGCGTGGCTCCTGTCGACCCTCTATCGCCGGTTGGGCATTCCTTACTAACGGCCCTACATGCGATATGATTCCGGCCCCGTCGAAATGTCCGGAGATGGCGTGTCCCTGAATCCCCTCGATCTCTACGACATCCGGAGCCTGCTCAGTGAAGACGAGCAGCTCGTGCAGGACGCCGTTGCACGTTTCGTCGACGACAAGGTGCTGCCGATCATCACCGAGGCGTTCGAGCAACACCGCTTTCCGCAGGAGCTGGTTCCCGAAGTGGCCGCACTCGGCCTGCTCGGCAGCTCGATCGAGGGCTACGACTGCCCGGGCCTGAACTCGGTTTCTTACGGGCTCATTTGTCAGGAGCTCGAGCGCGGCGACAGCGGCCTGCGCAGCTTCGTTTCAGTGCAGTCGAGCCTGGTCATGTGGCCGATCTTCACCTATGGCTCCGAGGAGCAGAAGCAGCGCTGGCTGCCGGCGCTCGCGAAGGGCGAAGCGATCGGCTGCTTCGGTCTTACCGAGCCGCACGGCGGCTCCGACCCGGCGAACATGAAAACCATCGCCAAGAAAGATGGCGCCGATTGGGTCATCAACGGCGCCAAGATGTGGATCACGAACGGGACAATCGCCGATGTCGCCGTGGTATGGGCAAAGACCGAAGACGGCGTGCGCGGCTTCCTCATCGAGAAGGGCATGCGCGGTTACGAGGCCCGCGACATCGAGCGTAAATTCTCGTTGCGCGCCGCGGTGACCTCGGAGCTGTTCTTCGAGAGCGTGCGCGTGCCCGAAGCGAACCGGCTGCCGAAGGCGGACGGGCTCGGCGCGCCGCTCGGCTGCCTGACGCAGGCTCGCTACGGCATCACCTGGGGCGCGATCGGGGCCGCCCAGGCCTGTCTCGGGCAATTGCTCGAATACACGGAAACGCGCGTCCTGTTCAACCGCCCACTGTCACACAATCAGATCATTCAGCTCCGCCTCGCCGACATGGCACGGCGCATCACCACTGCCCAGCTCCTGTCGCTTCGGCTCGGGCGCCTGAAGGACAAAGGCACGATGCGATCGAGTCAGGTGTCGCTTGCCAAGTGGAACAACGTGCGCATGGCGCTCGATATCGCCCGCGATGCGCGCGACATGCTGGGCGGCAGCGGCATCAGCGCCGAATACGTGCCGATCCGGCACATGCTCAACCTGGAAAGCGTCATCACCTACGAGGGCACGGAAACCGTGCACCAGCTCGTTATCGGCAAGGAGCTGACGGGCGTCAACGCCTTCTGAGGCACATCTGATGGCCACGAGCGCTCACCGAGCGGGACTCGCCAAGTCCGGCGCGCGCGATATCAATCGCGCCGCGATCGTCGATGCGAGCTTTGTCCGCTTCCTTGCGGAATGGAACGAGCCGGTCCGGCGCCGCACGGATCTTTCTGCGGCCTTGCAGGCGGGCTCGACGATGACCGGCCGCACGCTGCTCGACCTGTTCGAGGCGCAGATGATTTCGCGCCATCTCGATCTCGTCGCCCGCGAGATGCGCGCCCGCAACGAAGGCTTTTACACGATCGGCAGCGCCGGCCACGAAGGCAACGCGCTGGTTGGACACCTGACCCGCATCACCGACCCGGCATTTCTGCACTACCGCAGCGGCGCATTCATGGTGGCCCGTGCGCGCAGGCATGGCGGCACCGATCCAGTTTACGACACGGCACTGTCGCTCTCGGCAAGCCGTGATGATCCGGTTTCCGGCGGCCGCCACAAAGTCTGGGGGTCCGTGCCGTTATGGGTGCTGCCGCAGACCTCGACCATCGCCAGTCATCTGCCGAAGGCGGTAGGCACAGCCATTGCGCTCGAGCAAGCGAAGCGGCTCGGCCGGGACGTGCCGGTGCCGGCCGACAGCATCGTCGTCTGCAGTTTCGGCGACGCCAGCGTCAATCACAGCGCTGCGCTCGGCGCTTTCAACGCGGCGCAGTGGACAGCGTTCCAAAGCCTGCCCGTGCCGATCCTGTTCGTTTGCGAAGACAACGGCATCGGCATTTCTGTGAAGACTCCGCGCGGCTGGATCGAGGCGAGCTTCGGTGACCGCGCGGGACTCCATTATGTGCTGGCCGACGGTCTCGACCTCGCGCGAGGCTACGAGACCGTGAACAGCGCCATCGAATTCTGTCGCCGCCGCCGCCGGCCCGTGTTCCTCCATATGACAATGGTGCGTCTGCTCGGCCATGCGGGTACGGATGTCGAGGGCGATTACCTCAGCGAGGCTGCGATCGAAGCCAACGAGGCGCGCGATCCGTTGCTCCTCAGCGCAGAATCCGTTCTCGAAGCCGGGCTCTTGAACGCACCGGAAATTCTCGAGCGTTACGAAGCCCTGCGCGACGAGGTCCGTGATGCGGCCGTGCGCGCCGCCGCACGGCCGAAGCTCGTCGCTGCTGAGGAAGTCATGCGTCCACTCGCACCTTACCGGGCGCGCGAAGTCGTGCGCGAGGCCACACGGCCTGCGCTGGATGGCGCGCGCGAGGCTGCCTTCGGCGAGGCCGGCCTGCCGGAGAACGGGCCGCCCCGGCATTTGTCGCTGCAGATCAACCGGGCCCTCGTCGATCTGCTGGCCAAGTACCCCGAGATGACGGTATTCGGTGAGGACGTCGCGCAGAAGGGTGGCGTTTATACAGTTACGGCCGGCCTTGCGAAGACATTCAAGGGCAATCGCGTGTTCAATACGCTGCTCGACGAGACGACGATTCTCGGGATGGCCCAGGGGGCAGGTTATATGGGCCTGCTGCCGTTCCCGGAGATCCAGTACCTCGCCTATTTTCACAATGCCTGCGACCAGATCCGCGGCGAAGCAGCCTCGCTGCAATTCTTCTCGAACGGGCAGTTCCGCAACCCGATGGTCGTGCGCATCGCTTCGCTCGGCTATCAGAAGGGCTTCGGCGGGCATTTCCACAACGACAACTCGACGACCGCGCTCAGGGACATACCCGGGCTGGTGATCGCCTGTCCCTCGCGGGGCGACGACGCGGCGATGATGTTGCGCACTTGCGCGGCGTTGGCGAAAGTCGACGGCCGTGTGATCGTATTCCTGGAGCCGATCGCGCTGTACATGACCAAGGATCTGCATGCGCCGCGGGATAATGAATGGCTGTTCGATTATCCGGCGCCCGACCGCGCCGTGCCGGTCGGCGAAGGCCGCATTTATCACGATGGCGCGGAAGACCTGCTCATCGTCAGCTACGGCAACGGCGTGCTCATGGCGCTGCGCGCTGCAAAGGCGCTGAAAGACCAAACCGGCGCGCACGCACGCGTGCTCGATCTGCGTTGGCTCAAGCCGTTGAACGCCGGGCTCATTGCCCACCACGCCGACGAGACGGGCAAGGTGCTGGTGGTGGACGAAGGCCGGCGCACGGGCGGAATCGCCGAGGAAATATTCGCGGCCATCGACGAACATGCGCGGCCGGGCATCGCGAAGCGCCGCGTGACCGGCGCGGACAGCTATATCCCACTCGCTGCAGCCGCCAATCTCGTGCTGCCCGGCGATGCCGACGTGCTGGCCGCCGCACGCGAGCTGCTGCAAATCGTGTAAATCGCGGTCCGACTGCATTCATCTCGTTTCGGATTGCAGGCGGCTGAAGGCAGGTCAGCAGTAAATGCAGTCTGAGGCCGATTCACCTACACATCGCGATGTCTGGCGCATCGCTGCGCCGTTGATCCTTTCCAACATTTCGGTGCCGCTGCTCGGCATCGTCGACACGGCAGTCATGGGCCATCTCGACGAGCCCTCGTATCTCGGCGCCGTCGCAGTCGGCGCGACAATCTTCAGCTTTCTGTTTCTCGGCTTCAATTTTCTGCGCATGGGCACGACCGGCGTCGCGGCGCAGGCATACGGCACGGGCGATGCCGAGGAGATGCGCAACACGTTGGCACAGGCGGTGTTGAGCGCCCTGGGCATTGCGCTCCTGCTGCTCGTCGTGCAAAAGCCGCTTGCGATAGCGGCGTGGCGGCTGATCGACCCCGGCGAGATCGTGGAGTCCCAGGCCGGCATTTATTATGCGATCCGCATCTGGAGTGCTCCTGCGGTGCTCACTAACTACGCCCTGATCGGCTGGTTCATCGGCATGCAAAATGCGCGTAGTCCGCTGATGCTCATGCTGGCCATCAATCTGACTAATATCGTGCTCGATCTGCTATTTGTGCTCGGCTTCGGCATGAAGGTCGAGGGCGTTGCCATAGCAACCGTGATCGCGGAATTCGTCGGCGTAGCGCTCGGGCTATGGCTGGTCCAGCGCGAGCTTCGCAAGTGGCCCGGTCAGTGGCAAACCAGCCGCATTCTCGATCGGACACGCTTCAGACGCCTGTTCGGTCTCAACTTGAACCTCTTCATCCGCACCGTCTCGCTGATGTTTGCCTTCGGCTTCCTGACCGCGCAGGGCGCGCGCATGGGCACCGTCGTGCTTGCAGCGAACGCCGTTTTGCTGAACTTCCAGTACTTCATGGCCTATGCGCTGGACGGATTTGCGCATGCAGCCGAAGCGCTGGCGGGCCGCGCTATCGGCCAGCGCAACCGGGCCGCCTTCGATCGCGCGCTCCGTATTTCCCTGCACTGGTCGCTGATCGTAGCGACCGGATTCTGCCTCGCATACCTGCTCGCCGGCCGCTTGATCGTCGATATAGTGACCGATCTGCCCGACGTGCGGCACACCGCCTATGCGTATCTGCCGTGGCTGATTGCGCTGCCTGTCGTATCGGTGTGGAGCTATCTGTACGATGGCATCTATGTCAGTGCGACCCGCGCGCGGGAGATGCGCGACACCATGCTGTTTTCGGCCTTCGCCGTGTACCTGCCCGCGTGGTATTTTCTGCGTTTTCTCGGCAATCACGGGCTCTGGCTCGCCTTCCTGCTCTTCATGGCGGCGCGCGGCCTGAGCATGCACTGGCTGTACCGGCACATCGAGGCCCGCGGCGGATTCGCAAAAGAAAATGGGGGCGTTCCAGGGAAATGGGGACATTCCTGATTTATTTCGGATGGAAACGGGACAACACGACACCGTCAAATAAATCAGGAATGTCCCCATTTCCCCTGATTCAGGAATGTCGCCATTTTCGCGACGGGATTTCCTGTGTTCGAGCGTCTGAAGGAGCACGCATGGCCGAAAAACCATCGCCCTGGACCCGTCTGGGCACGCGCAGGGTATTCGACAACCCGTGGTTCGAGGTACATGTCGACGATGTCGTCAATCCCGGCGGCGGCCGCAGCGCCTACGGCAAGATCTGCTTCAGGAACAAAGCCGTCGGCATCATTCCGCTGGACGGCGACGGCAATACCCGGCTGGTCGGCCAGCATCGATACACTTTGAGCGAATATTCATGGGAGATCCCCATGGGCGGCGCGCCGCTCGACGCCGATCCGCTCGCCTCCGCGCGGCGCGAGCTCGAGGAGGAAACCGGGCTGACGGCGGCGAACTGGACGCAGATCCTGCGCCTGCACATGTCGAATTCGATCACGGACGAGGAGGGGTTCGTGTATCTTGCGGAGGAGCTGCGCCAGGGCCGACAGGCGCTCGAGGAAACGGAGGACATCGAGATCATGGAGCTGCCCCTCGAGGAAGCCTTGGACATGGCGATGGAAGGGCGCATCACCGATGCGATGAGCGTCGCTGGGCTGCTGGCGCTCGCGAGACGGATCGGCTGCTGAAGCTCTGTCGCAGATGAGCAGGAGGCTCGCAGCGCTATTCACGCCGGAACGATCGTCGCGGCTGCGGCCGGCGTCCACCTCTGCGATCCTGCTGATGACGATCAACGGGTTGCTAAGCACGAGCGGCGCAGCCACTGAAGAGCCGGAGATCGCTCCCCACCTGTGCGAGTCCCTGGCCGATACCGAGATCGCAAAGGGTGCGACCGTCGGCGAGATCCTGATCGACAATCAGAATATCTTCGATCTGAGCGACCCGCGCGAGAATAATCGCTTTTACAGACTGGCCAATCGACTGCACGTCAGAACCCGGCCTGCCATCATACGCTCACAGCTCCTGTTCGAGCCCGGCGACCCTTATTCGAAGCGCCTGCTCGAGGAGTCCGAACGCATACTGCGCCGAAACGGATACCTCTACGATTCTCGCATCTGCCCGGTGCGCTATGCAGATGGCGTCGTCGACATCGCGGTCGTCACGCGTGACGTGTGGACGCTCACTCCGGATATAGGATTCACACGCGAAGGCGGCGAGAACACCAGCCGCATCGGGCTCGAGGAAGCCAACCTGCTGGGTACCGGCATATCGATCGGCGCCGTGCGGGATGTCGATGTGGATCGGACCACGACCTCATTTCTTTACTCCGATCCTCACGTAGCAGGAAGCTGGGTCAGCCTGAGCGCCTCCGTCCGCGACAGCAGCGACGGAAATTCTTTCGGCCTGGATCTCAGGCGGCCGTTCTTTTCGCTCGACGCGCGTCGCGCCGCAGGCTTCACGTTCCTCGACGAGGACAGGGTCGATCCACTCTACGATCGCGGCGACGAGATCGAGGAGTTTCGTCACGAGCTCGGGTTTGCAAAGGCATTCGTCGGCATGTCCGGCGGACTCGAGGACGGCTGGGTGCGCCGCTGGACCTTCGGGATGGCGCGCGAAACCGACAGATTCTTTTTCACGCCCAGCGATACGCCAGCCACGGTGCTGCCGGAGGAC
>JACDCP010000290.1 GCA_013817465.1 Gammaproteobacteria bacterium
CACCACGAGACAGGGGAGCCGATGCCGCAGGAGCTGCTCGACAAGGTCGTCGCCTCGTCCAAGTTCAACCAGGGCTTTACCACCACCGAGTACCTGGGTGCGGCGATGCTCGACCAGAGCTGGCACGAAATGACGGGCGACGAAATTCCGGATGCGGACGGCGTCATGGCGTTCGAGGCCGCCGCACTGAAAGCCAACGGCACCGACTACGCGCCGGTGCCGCCACGTTACCGCACCCCGTATTTCAGCCACATCATGGGCGGCTACGCAGCCGGTTACTACGCTTATATCTGGTCGGAGGTCCTGGACGCGAACACTGTGGCATGGATCAAGGAGCACGGCGGCCTGACTCGCGAAAACGGCGACCGGCTCCGTGAAACCTTGCTGTCGCAGGGCGGCAGCGTGGACGCATTGCAGTTGTTCCGCAACTTCACCGGTCACGAGCCGAGGATCGAGCCGCTGCTGGAACGCCGGGGCTTGAGCACGCCCGTCGTCGACGACACTGTTGTGCCGGATGCGCCGCAAGCGCCTGCTCCCGACGCGCCGCTGCCGAGCCGCTAAGGACGAACGCGCGACGGTCTCATGCGGATACTTGCGAACGGCCAGTTGGCGTTGGGCGAAGCATCATGACGCCGCAGGCGGTTTGAAGTTACGCGTGCGCCGAGACGGAACTACGCGTAGCTGCGTGAGCTGCGACTCATGGACGATCCGGGCTCAGTGAAGCGAGCGGGATTTCCACGATCTCGAACGGCAATGAGGGGTCTTTGCTCTCGTATCGGTTAAACTGAGAATTCACGACCAGCAGCCTATCGCCCGCTTTTGCTGCCGTCGCGGGCCACATCAGTGCGGCATTTTTGAATCTCGAAAGCACGTTCCCGGTGCTGTGATCCTGGGAAAGCTCGAGCGTGACGATCTCGGCCTCCGGCTGACGAACGACGTAGAGCAGATTCTTGTCGAGTACGAGACCATCCCCGCCGCTGAGCGCAGCCCCACCGACATCGATGGGCGTGATCTGTTTCGACTCGATATTGATGCGGAAGAGCAGGCCCTTGTTCATCTGCACGACGATAAGGTCACGACCATCGGCAGTCGCTACGATTCCATTGAGGTTTACACCCTCTGCGTACTGTATGGGTGTGCTGTCGAGCTCGAGCCACGGTTCCAGCTCTTCGACCTGTTTCCCTTCGCTCCGCACGCGCCACAATACGGCATTCAATGAATCCGTGAAGTAAGCGGATCCTCTTACCAGCGCGACGTCGTTGATGAGGCTGCCGGCGCGATAAGATTTGAAACGCTGGATGACGTCGCCACTACGCGTATCCACGACCAGCATCGCACCCGTCCGGCCACCCGCGATCCAGAGCCGATTCGCCTCGTCGAGTTTGAGGCCCAGAAACCCCGGAAACGCCGCTTCACCCTCGATGAGCACGGCTCTCGGGACGATGGTGCGGGCATTGCCTGACGCCACTTCGATACGAATGACCGCACCGCTTTCCGCGCTGGCGGTATAAAAAGCTGTGCCGTCCTTATCGAGCGCGATGCCCTCCGGGTATGTGAACCCCTCCGGTAACGGATGGCGTGAGATCTCTGCCGAATGCGATTCGCAGGCCAGAAGCACGCACAATAAACTCGCTGCAGCAATTCGGATCATGACTGTCTCCACGACTGATCGCTCGCAATGGGCGGGTTACTCAGTTGTCTTCCCATCGAAGTGCTCGTGATCGGCATCGGCCTGAGCCTTGCTCCGGTGCACTACCGCATGCCGGTGTTCGGGTGGTCCGTAAAGCGTATAGAGCTTCAAGGGCTCCTCACCGGTGTTGACTACGTTGTGCCTCGCGCCGGCCGGCACAATGACGGCGAAGTCATCCTCGATTCTGTGACGGCTGCCGTCTATCAGGACCTCGCCTTCCCCGTCTTCGATGCGGAAGAACTGGTCGCGATCCTCGTGAATCTCCTCACCGATTTCCTCGCCCGGCTGCAAGGTCATCAGCACCAGCTGCAGATGCGCCCCGGTGTAGAGGACGCGGCGAAAGTCCTCATTGCTCCTGGTGACCTTCTCAATGTCGTCAATGTAGCCTTTCATCCATGCATCTCGTTGCGAGAGGAGCACAGCAGGATAGTTGATTGAACGTTCGTACAGCAAGGTCGTTGAATCGGGCCATCGACATCGAGACCGGCGGGATGGCACGATATCCTGGAGTTCTGCGTCAGAGATGCGATGTCCGCTGAAGTCACCAACCGGCTGGACCGGCCCGTCGATTCGGAGTCCGACCATGTTCTGGGTCCTCCCCACGCGCAGATTATTCTCGTTGAGTATGGCGGCTATGCCTGCCCGCACTGCCGCGCGGCGAACGAGCGGATCGCCGAAGTTCGGGATCAGTTCGGCGACCGCCTTCGATATGTTTTCCGGCACCGTCCGCTGACCGATAATGATCTCGCGCTGCGCGCCGCCGAACTGGTCGAGCGGGCGGATAGCCCTGAGCAATTCTGGAAAGCGCATATTGCTCTGATGACTCGCTCCGCGAGCCTGACGGAACAGGATCTGACCGCAGTCGCCGCCGAGCTGGGCTTGCCGGCTCCGGACAGTGCGACCGGCCGCGAGGCCGCTCGCCGGGCAGAGGCACGCGTGGCGGCCGACATCAGGAGCGCGCACGCGAGCGGGGTGGTCCTGACGCTGACATTCTTCATCAATGGGCGGCGCTACGACGGTCCCTGGGATGAAGTGTCGTTCACCGACGCCATGCTCGGCTCGTTCGGTCACCGGGTGCGCGCGGCGGCCCTCGCCGCGATCATGCTTGGCCTCGTGATTGGCAAGCCCGTCGGCATGCTCTTCGCTTCAATGCTCGCCGTTCGCTTCGGCCTCGCGATCAAACCGGGCGAATACTCCTGGGCCCAGGTGGCCGGCGCCGGCGCCTTGTCCGGCATCGGCTTCACCATGTCGCTGTTCATCGCGAGCCAGGCGTTCCCGCTGGAGGGCGATTTCGCGGCGGCAAAAATTGCCGTGTTTACGGCTTCGCTGGTGTCGGCGGTCATCGGCGTTGCCATTTTGTGGCGGGCGGGGGCGAATAAGGTGGGCGAAATCAACGCACCACGAGCGGTTCACGCACCGAAATAAACATGTTCGATAACAATTTTGATCGCCAGCGCGATCAGCACCAGACCGCCGAACACCTGCGCGCGCGGACCGATCGCGACACTGGCCGCCTTGCCGAGAAATACGCCCAGGCCGGAAAGCAGAAAGGTGGTCACCCCGATGACGACGCAGGAGACGGCAACGGCTTGCCTGAGCCCGACGAACGTCGCACCAGCCACAGCAGCGTCGATGCTGGTGGCGAAGGCGACCATGAGCAACGCTGTTCCGCCGGCCACTGGCGCCACAGTTGTGT
>JACDCP010000291.1 GCA_013817465.1 Gammaproteobacteria bacterium
AGATCCGGCGGCGCCTCGCCCGGCTGCACCGACCGATCGCTCAGGTCCTGGCCGGCGCTGAAGCCCCGGCCGGCGCCGGTGATGAGCAGGCAACGCACTGTTGCGTCGGCGGCCGCCTCGTCGAGCACATCGCGCAGCTCGGCGTGCATTTCCGTGTTGAACGCGTTCAGCCGCTCGGGGCGATTGAGCGTGATCGTGACGAGCCCGTCCGCGAAGGCGTGCTCGATGGTCGCATGGGTCATGGGATATTCCGGGACGCGCTGCTCGAGCCCGGCGCGTTCTTGATAAAGGAGGACCGGCCGGCCATACTATTTAGCGCGTTTCGGGCTGTCAACCGCCCGCCTGCCGGACCCTTTCCATAGCGATTCAGACTCGTCCTACGGAGTTTTCCCCGTCATGAGCACCGCATTCTTCGAGCGCCACCAGCAAACCCTGCAGAACGCCATGGAGGCGTGCCGCAGCCGTGCCTACTGGAGCGCGTATTCCGAACGGCCGAGCCCGCGCGAGTACGGCGAAACGGCCGCGGCGGAAGGTCAGGCGGCGTTCGAGGGGCGTCTCGACAAGCCGTTTTCGCTCGAGCAGCCGGGCACCGTCGGACAAGTCGGCGAGGAACGGTCGCCCTACGGCCGCGAGCTCGGCGTGAAGTATCCGAAAGCGGACCTGGACGCGCTGCTGGCGAGTGTCGAGGAAGGACGACAGGATTGGGCCAGGGCGAGCATCGACACGCGCGCCGGCGTCTGCCTGGAAATCTTGGATCGCATCAACAAGCGCAGCTTCGAAATGGCGCAGGCGGTCATGCACACGACGGGCCAAGGATTCATGATGGCGTTTCAGGCAGGCGGACCGCACGCGCAGGACCGCGCGCTGGAGGCGGTCGCTTACGCGTACGAGGAAATGAAGCGCACACCGGCCGAAGCGCGCTGGGAAAAGCCGCAGGGTAAGAACGATCCGCTGCGCATGGAGAAGCGCTATCACGTCGTGCCGCGCGGCGTCGGCCTGGTCATCGGGGTCTCGACCTTCCCGACCTGGAACAGCTATCCGGCCATCTTCGCGAACCTCGCGACCGGCAACGCCGTCATCGTCAAGCCGCATCCCGGCGCCGTGCTGCCGCTCGCAATCACCGTCGAAGTGGCGCGGGAAGTATTGCGCGAGGCAGGTTTCGACCCGAACGTGATCACGCTCGTGGCCGATACGAAGGACGCGCCGGTCACGAAAGAGCTGGCCACGCGGCTGGAGATCGGTATCGTCGACTTCACCGGTGGCTCCGCCTTCGGCGAATGGCTCGAGGCGAACGTGCGCGCGCCGGTTTTCACGGAGAAGTCCGGCGTCAACTGCATCGTCATCGATAGCACCGACAATTTGAAGGGCATGGCAAACAATCTCGCGTTCACGCTGAGCCTGTACTCGGGCCAGATGTGCACGACGCCGCAGAACATTTTCGTGCCGGCGAACGGCATCGAGACGGATCAGGGGCATAAGAGCTTTGACGAGGTCGCAGCGGCGATCACCGGCAGCCTCGATAAGCTGCTCGGCGAGGACGAGCGCGCCGTGCAGATCCTCGGCGGTATCCAGAACGATGCGACGGAGCAACGCATCGCCGAGGCGGCGAAGACGGGCAGGGTGCTGCTCGATTCGCGCACGATCGAGCATCCCGAGTTCAAGGACGCGCACGTACGCACGCCGCTGATCATCGAGATCGACGCGAGCGAGGATGCGACCTACGAGCAGGAGCTGTTCGGGCCGATCGCGTTCATCGTGCGGACGGCAAATACGCAGGAAAGCCTCGCGCGCGTTCTGCATGCCGCTCGGAAGAAAGGCGCGATCACCTTCGGCGTCTACTCGACCGACGAGCAGGTGCTCGAGGCAGCCGGGGAAACGGCCATGAAAGGCGGCGTCGCACTATCCGAGAACCTGACGGGCGGCGTCTACGTCAACCAGACCGCAGCGTTCAGCGATTATCACGCGACGGGCGCGAACCCGGCGGCAAATTCGTGTTTTTCGGATGCGGCCTTCGTTGCGAACCGTTTCCGTGTCGTGCAGAGCCGCCGCCATGCCGCTTGAGCAGGTATGCCCGTCTACTCAATCGACGGACTGACGCCGGTCGTCGCACCGGGCGCGTTCGTACACCCGGACGCCGTGCTGATCGGCGACGTAATCATCGATGCCGGCTGCTATGTGGGACCGTGCGCGAGTCTGCGCGGCGACTTCGGTCGCGTGATCCTCGAGGCCGGCGCGAACTTGCAGGACACCTGCGTGATGCACGGCTTTCCGGGAACCGATACACGCGTCGGCGAGAACGGCCACATCGGCCACGGCGCCGTGCTGCACGGCTGCTCGATCGGCCGTAACACACTGATCGGTATGAACTCGGTGATCATGGACGGCGCCGACATCGGCGACGAGTGCATCGTCGGCGCCATGTCCTTCGTAAAGGCCGACTTCAAGGCGCCCTCGCGCAGCCTCATCGTCGGCTCCCCCGCGAGGATCATGCGCGAGGTCAGCGACGACGAGATCGCCTGGAAATCCCGCGGCACCTCGTTCTATCAAGCACTCGCCGCACGCGCGCGGGCCAGTCTGAAGCCAGCGGAGCCCCTCACCGAAGTCGAGCCCGACCGCAAACGCATCGACGCCGGCAAATTCGAACCACTCTATAAGATCCGCCAAGAGCGCGCGCAAGAAGATAAAAAACACCGTCTTTCCGGCGAACAGCCGGAACCCAGAATTCTTACGAACAAGGACTCTGACCCATGACCTACGAGCACATCCTCGTCGAGCGCCGCGACGCAGTCGGCCTCGTCACCCTGAACCGTCCCAAAGCAATGAACGCGTTATCCAACGCCTTGATGGAAGAGCTCGGCAAAGCGCTTCAGGACTTCGAAAAGGATGAAGCTATCGGCGCTATCATATTGACTGGGAATGAAAAAGCGTTCGCAGCCGGCGCCGACATACGCGACATGCAGGGCAAAGGGGCCACCGATCTGTTTCTCGACGATTACCCGTTCGCGCGCGGCAACGGCTGGGACTGCGTCAATACGCTGCGCAAGCCGACCATCGCCGCCGTAGCCGGCGTCGCGCTCGGCGGTGGATGCGAGCTGGCCATGGCCTGCGACTTCATCATCGCGGCCGATAACGCGAAATTCGGCCAGCCGGAAATCCGCCTCGGCACACTGCCCGGCGCCGGCGGCACGCAACGCCTCACGCGCGCCATCGGCAAGTCGAAGGCGATAGAGATGATTCTGACCGCGCGTTTCATGGGCGCGGAGGAAGCGGAGCGCGCGGGCCTTGTGAGCCGCGTCGTGCCACTCGCGGATCTGATCGAGGAAGCCGTGAAAACCGCACAGACGATCGCAGCATTCTCGCGACCGGCCGTGATGGCGGCGAAAGAG
>JACDCP010000292.1 GCA_013817465.1 Gammaproteobacteria bacterium
CCAGATTGTCGCCGTCGGCACGCCGCCGGATGAGGACGGTTCGGCCGACCTGAAGTACGTGCTGGCGGTGGCGCGCTCCATCGGCGAGCACATGGAGGATTACAAGATCATCGTCGACAAGTCGACGGTGCCGGTCGGCACGGCGGACAAGGTGCGCGCGGAAATCGGCGCCGCTCTCGAGAAGCGCAATGCCGGCCTCGAGTTCGACGTGGTCTCGAACCCGGAATTCCTCAAGGAAGGTGACGCCGTCGATGACTTCATGAAGCCGGACCGGATCATCATCGGTACCGACAATCCGCGCACGACCGAGCTTCTGAAAACCCTGTACGAACCCTATAACCGCAATCACGACCGCGTCATCGCCATGGACATCGCTTCGGCGGAGCTGACGAAATACGCGGCGAACGCCATGCTCGCGACGAAGATCAGCTTCATGAACGAGCTGGCGAACCTGGCGGAGCGCTGCGGCGCCGACATCGAGAACGTGCGCATCGGCATCGGCTCCGATCCACGCATCGGCTATCAGTTCATTTATCCCGGCGCCGGCTATGGCGGCTCGTGTTTTCCGAAGGACGTGCAGGCGCTGGCGCGCTCGGCCTCGCAGATGGGCTATCAGACTGACATTCTGAAGGCCGTCGAAAACGTCAACTTCCGCCAGAAACGCGTGCTGTTCGAGAAGATACATCGCTACTTCGACGGCGATCTCGGCGGCAAGACCTTCGCGCTCTGGGGGCTCGCCTTCAAGCCGAATACCGACGATATGCGCGAAGCTTCGAGCCGGGTGCTCATGGAGGCCTTGTGGGAGGCCGGCGCGCGGGTGCGCGCTTACGATCCGGAAGCCATGGCGGAGACGCGCCGCATCTATGGCGAACGCAAGGACCTCGAGCTCTGTGAGCACCCCGAGGATGTCCTGAAGGGCGCTCACGCGCTCGTCATCGTCACGGAATGGCGCGAATTCCGCAGCCCCGATTTCGCGAAAATCAAGGAGCTGCTGCTGGAGCCCGTCATCTTTGACGGGCGAAACCTTTACGATCCGGCCTTGATGCGCCGTTTCGGCCTGACGTATTACGCGATCGGGCGCGGGGCGTCTGTGAATGGCGCCGGTCAACGGATCAAGGTCGGTTGACATGCTCGTTCCCGTGATCCTTTCCGGCGGCGCCGGCACACGTTTGTGGCCGTTGTCCCGCGAGCTTTATCCGAAGCAGCTTCTGCCGCTCGTCGGACCTCTGACCATGCTGCAGGAGACACTGCGGCGTCTCGACGGCGTCGACGATGTCGCGGCGCCGGTCATCGTCTGCAACGAAACCCATCGTTTTCTGGTCGCGGAGCAGCTCCGCCAGATCGGCCTCGGGAAAGCACGCGTACTGCTCGAGCCTGCGGTCCGCAACACCGCCCCCGCCGTGGCGGTTGCTGCAATGGTGGCGGCGGACGCGACCGGTGGCGATCCGTTGCTGCTGGTGCTGCCGGCCGATCATGTCATCCGCGATAACGCAGCCTTTCACGTTGCGATAGCGGAGGCCATGGGCGAGGCGCAATCCGGCCGGCTCGTGACTTTCGGCGTCAAGCCGCATGCTGCGGAGACGGGGTTCGGCTACATCAAGGCGCGACTCGATGGCGCGGCCAGCGGCCCGGTGGAGGAATTCGTCGAAAAACCGGATCTCGAGGCCGCCCGGTCTTATTTGCAGTCCGGCGATTACCTGTGGAACAGCGGCATGTTTCTGTTCCGCGCGTCGCGTTATCTCGAGGAGCTCGGCCGGTTCGCACCGGACATGCTGGAGGCTTGTCGGAGCGCTGTCGCGGGCGCCAGAGAGGACCTCGATTTCCTGCGCCTCGAGCCGGAAGCATTCAAGTCGGTGCAGGCGAACTCGATCGATTATGCCGTCATGGAGAAGGCCGCCGGCGTCGTCGTCGTCGCGCTCGATGCCGGCTGGAGCGATGTCGGTTCGTGGGACGCCCTGCACGAAGCGTCGCCGATGGACGCGCAGCGTAACGTGCGGATCGGCGACGTGCTGGCCGAGGATTGCCGCAATTCCTATCTCCATTCCACCAGCCGGCTCGTGGCTGCCGTGGGCCTCGAGGATCACGTCGTCGTCGAGACCTCCGATGCCGTCATGGTCGCGCCGCGCGCGCGCGCGCAGGAAGTCAAGGCGCTCGTCGAGCGGCTCAAGCGGGACGATCGCTACGAGACTGCGCTGCACCGACAGGTCTTCCGGCCGTGGGGCAGCTACGACAGCATCGATCGCGGCGACCGCTTCCAGGTGAAGCGTCTGATCGTCAATCCAGGCGCGGTATTATCGCTGCAGATGCACCATCACCGCGCGGAGCATTGGATAGTTGTCGCCGGCACTGCACGAGTCACGCGCAACGATGAGGTATTCCTGCTCGAGGAGAACGAATCGACCTACATCCCGATCGGCGCCACGCACCGCATCGAAAACCCCGGCAAACTGCCCCTGCACATCATCGAAGTGCAGTCCGGCAGCTATTTCGGTGAGGACGACATCGTGCGTTTCGAGGACAATTACGGCCGCCAGGGCACGACGACGTAGAGCGGCACGGGTGCTTAGCTGCTTCAAGGCCTATGACGTCCGCGGGCGCGTGCCCGACGATCTCAACGATGACCTTGCCTACCGCATCGGCCGCGCATACGCGGCTCACGTCGAGCCGCGTCGCGTCGTCGTCGGCCGCGACATCCGCGAGACGAGCCCGGCGCTGACCCGCGCGCTGGCGAGCGGCCTGCGCGATGGCGGCGCGAATGTCTACGATATCGGGCTCTGCGGGACCGAAGAGATCTATTTCGCCACCTTCCATGAGCAAATGGACGGCGGCATCATGATTACCGCGAGCCATAATCCGCCCGATTACAACGGCATGAAGTTCGTGCGCGAGGCGGCGAAGCCGATCAGCGGCGATAGCGGCCTGAAGGATATAGAGCGGCTTGCCGAGGAAAACCGCTTTGCCGGTCGCGATCGATCGGGCGATCTGGCCCTGCTCAATCCTGCCGGCGATTACATCGTTCACCTGTTGTCGTACGTCGACGTGCCGGCGCTGCGGCCCCTGAAGATCGTCGTCAATGCCGGCAACGGCGGCGCGGGCAAGGTAATCGATCTGCTCGAAAAACATCTCCCGTTCGAGTTCGTAAAGATCCATCACGAGCCCGACAACAGCTTTCCGCACGGCGTGCCGAACCCGCTGCTGCCGGAGAACCGGCCACCGACCATCGAGGCCATCCGCGAGTCCGGAGCGCAGCTCGGCGTCGCCTGGGACGGCGACTACGACCGCTGTTTCCTGTTCGACGAAACGGGTGCGTTCGTCGAGGGCTACTACATCGTGGGGCTGCTGGCGAGCGCCCTGCTCGAGGACGCGCCGGGCGCGCGCATCGTGC
>JACDCP010000080.1 GCA_013817465.1 Gammaproteobacteria bacterium
GTCGACGGGAAAGCGCTGCGCAGGGCCATGCAGCAGGCGGTGCGCGGTGCCGGAATCGCTAAACCCGCGACACCGCACACGCTGCGCCACTCATTCGCCACGCACCTACTCGAATCGGGCTACGACATCCGCACCGTGCAGGAGCTGCTCGGCCATAAGGACGTGAGCACGACGATGATCTACACGCATGTCCTTAACCGCGGCGGGCGTGGAGTGCGCAGCCCTCTGGACCTTTGACCGAGACTGCGAGTCCAGCGACGACGACCGGCCGCACTACCGGCCTTGCGCAGCAATCTCTGGGCGCTACACTACCCGGCGGGCATCATCCCGTGCGGCTGAATGACGCCGGTTGCCCACATCAGCAGCAGGAGCAGGAACAGGGCGACCGAAAGCCCGATGCGCCAGGTCAGCGCCTTGACCATGCGTCTCGAATCGCTCTCGCCCTTGACCAGATGAAACAACCCCGAGCCGAGACTGAAGACGATCCCGATCAGTATGGCAATGACGAGCAGCTCGGCCATGGCGCGCTCCGCATAGCGTGTGGCCCGGGAGTATAACTTGCCCCTGTCTTTCGGCGCGCGCGTGTTCCGCCCTGGCTGGTTGCCGACGCTGGGCCTGCTTCTCCTGCTCCCGTTGCTGATCGGGCTCGGTGTCTGGCAACTGGATCGGGCGGCGCAGAAGCGCGAGTTGTTCGAGCAGTTTGAGGCCGATGCCGGTGCCGCTTTATCGATCAATCGTGTCCATGAGATCGACGCGAGCGCTTTGCGTTATAGCAACGCGTCTGTCACCGGCCGCTACGATGGCGCGCATCAGTTTCTGCTCGACAGCATGACGCACGCCGGTCGGGTCGGTTATCACGTGCTCACGCCTTTGCGGCTTCCGGATGCGCGCCGCCATGTAATCGTGAACCGCGGCTGGGTGCCGGCGGGCGTAACTCGCGATGATTTGCCCGACGTGCCGGTCGAGGCAAATCTGCGCGAGCTCGGCGGTCGCATCGCTTTGCCGCCGCGCCCCGGTATACGACTCGAGCAGACGCCGGCAGACGGTGACGGCTGGCCCCAGGTCGTGTTCTATCCGACCATAGAGACACTCGAGACGCGTTTGGGTTATCCGCTCGACAATTACTTCCTGCTACTCGCGCCGCGTGAGCCCGATGGTTTCGTGCGCGAGTGGCGGCCCGATGTGCCTGGTCCGGCCAGGCATATCGGCTACGCGGTGCAGTGGTTTGCGCTCGCTCTGGCGCTTCTCATTATCTATGTCGTTGTGAATCTCGAGAAGCCGGATGCCGACCGGCGGGCCTGATCGGCCTGAAGTTACCGGCGGCAAGCGGCGTTTGGCCGTCCCGCTCGTCCTGTTCCTGCTGTTCCTCGGACCGCTCGTGCTCGCCTCCGTCTTGTACTTCGGCAGCTCGGACCTGCGGCCGCGAGAGACGGCCAATCACGGCGAGCTGATCCGGCCGCCCATCCCGCTGCCGGCGCTCGGTCTGCCGGAGGAGACGCTGCTGCGCGATGTCTGGACGCTCGTCTATATCGGTGCAGCTCCCTGCGACGATAGCTGCCGCGAAGCGCTCCATGAAACGCGCCAAGTGCGGCTCGCGCTGGGGCGAAAACGCGACCGCGTACGGCGACTCTATCTGCAAGCCGGGGCGAGCGGCATACCGCCGGATCTGCGCGCCCGGCATCCCGATCTGTCCATCGTGCCGATCGATGCGGAGCACTCGGCTCTTCTCGACGCCTTTCCGGGCGCGGATGGCGCGGCCATCGAATCGCACAAGATTTATGTCGTCGACCCGCTGGGCAATCTCATGATGTATTACCCGCCGGGCGCGGACCCGAGTGGCCTGCTCGAGGATCTCGAGCGGCTGCTCCGGCTGTCGCACATTGGTTAGCGGCATGCTCTGGTTCCGCCCTCTTGCGCTCGCCGCCGCCGTGCTCACGCTGGCTGTGGTCGTGCTCGGGGCATGGGTGCGCTTGAACGACGCCGGGCTCGGTTGTCCGGATTGGCCAGGTTGTTACGGTCAGGTCACCGTGCCGCAAACTGCGGCCGAGCTCGAGGCGGCGCAGGCCGCCTTTCCGGATCGCCCGCCCGAGCCCGGCAAAGCCTGGCTCGAGATGACCCACCGTTACGCCGCCGGCATCCTGGGTCTGTTGATCCTGGCAATCGCCGTCATCGCCTGGCGCCGGCGCGACGATCCGGAGCAACGGGTATTCCTGCCCGTCTTTCTCGTGGCGCTGGTGATTTTTCAGGCGTTGCTCGGCATGTGGACCGTGACCCTGCTCCTGAAACCTATTCTCGTCGTGCTGCATTTGCTGGGAGGTATGACGACGCTCGCGCTGCTGTGGTGGCTGTATTTGTCGACCGACCCGAAGCGCCCGCCGCGCGCATTGGCCGCGCCGCCGCTGGGAATGGCCGCCGTGGCCGGTCTCATCATGCTCGGGTTGCAGATCGCGCTCGGCGGCTGGACCAGCGCCAACTATGCCGCGCTCGCCTGCCCTGATTTTCCGACTTGCCAGGCCGAGTGGTGGCCTGAGATGGATTTCGCCGACGGATTCGTGCTCTGGCGGGGCACGGGCATCGATTACGAAGGCGGAGTGCTCGACAACGACGCACGCGTGGCAGTGCACATGACGCACCGCGTCGGCGCCATCGTGACCGCACTCGTGCTGTTCGCCATCGGAGGCACCGCGGTTTGGCGCGCGCGCACGCGCGGTGCGCGAGCGGCCGGAGCGTGGCTCATCGTGCTGGTCTGTCTGCAATGGGCGATCGCCGTGAGCATGCTCGCGCGAGGCTTGCCGGTCATGCTCGCGACGGCCCACAATGCCATCGCGGCAATCCTCGTGCTCACCCTCGTTTACCTCATCTACAAATCATGGCGAATGCAGCCGACACCCGGACGTTGAGCGATCCATCTTTGGGCGCGCTGCTCGCGAGCCTGTATGCGCTCTGCAAGCCGCGCGTCGTCGCGCTGATCGTATTCACTGCCGTTGTGGGCATGCTTCTGGCGACGCCGGATCTGCCGCCACTCGGCGCATTGCTGTTCGGCACGCTCGGCATTGCATTCGCGGCAGCGTCCGCCGCCGCACTCAACCATGTGCTCGATGCGCGTGTCGATGCGCAAATGCAGCGGACGCGCCACCGGCCGCTGCCGGCGGGGCGCATCAGCGGCACTCAGGCGGTGGTGTTTGCATTCGCCCTCGGCCTCGCCTCCATGCTGATGCTCGGCGTACTCGTCAATCCGCTGACGGCGCTGCTGACCTTCTGCTCGCTGATCGGCTATGCGGTGGTCTATACCTTGTATCTAAAGCGGGCCACGCCGCAGAACATCGTCATCGGCGGCGCTGCCGGCGCGGCGCCGCCGGTTCTCGGCTGGACGGCGGTCACCGGCAGCATCGATGCGCACGCTTTGCTGCTCTTTCTCATCATCTTTGCCTGGACGCCTCCGCATTTCTGGGCGCTCGCGATCGCGCGCCGTGACGAGTATGCAAAGGTCGGCATCCCGATGCTGCCGGTCACGCACGGCGACGCTTTCACGCGCCTGCACATTCTGCTGTATACCATCCTTCTCGTCCTCGTCACGCTGCTGCCGTATCTGACCCGCATGAGCGGGCTGATCTACCTCGCGGCGGCGCTGCTGCTCGGCGCAGGCTTTCTCTACTACGCCGTGCGCCTCAAAGCCTCGGAGCGGCCCGAGCTGCCGATGCGAACCTTCGCGTTTTCGATCAAATACCTGACGGCGCTGTTCGCATTTCTGCTGATAGACCATTACTTGCCTTTTTATCTTTGAATCCGCCGCCGCCACTGGAACTGCTTTGTTAAAATTCTCCGCAATGTCCGCCGATCCCCTGCTCGAATCACTCAACGATGCCCAGCGTAACGCTGTTACCGCGCCGCTCGAGCCTGTGCTGGTGCTGGCCGGCGCCGGCAGCGGCAAGACGCGCGTGCTCGTGCATCGGGCGGCCTGGCTCATTCGCAACGCAGGCCTTTCGCCGCACGAGCTGCTGGCCGTCACGTTCACCAACAAGGCTGCCGCGGAAATGCGCGGGCGCATCGAGTGGCTGCTCGGCATGCCGTCCGGCGCGCTCTGGGTAGGCACTTTCCATGGGCTCGCACATCGCCTGTTGCGCCGGCACTGGCGCGAAGCGGGCCTCAAGGAAGATTTCCAGATCCTCGACTCCGAGGACCAGCAGCGGCTGATCCGGCGTCTCGTCAAGAACCTGGAGCTCGACGAGGCGCGTTGGCCGGCGCGCGAGATTCAATGGTTCATCAATGCGCAGAAGGACGAGGGCCTGAGGCCGCGGCACCTGACCGATGAAGGCAATCCACGGCGCCGCGAGCTCATCGAGTTGTACCGCGTCTATCAGGAGGCCTGCGAGCGCGCGGGACTGATCGATTTTGCCGAGCTGTTGCTGCGCGCGCACGAGCTGTGGCTGGAGCGCCCTGACGTACTCGAGCATTATGGCAACCGCTTCGCACACCTGCTGGTCGACGAATTTCAGGACACCAACGCCATCCAGTACGCGTGGTTGCGGGTGCTGGCCGGCGAAACAAGCGTGCCCTTCGTCGTCGGCGACGACGACCAGTCCATCTATCGCTGGCGCGGCGCGCGCATCGAACATATTCACCAGTTCACCCAGGACTTCCCCGGCGCGCACGTCATTCGTCTCGAACAGAATTATCGTTCGACGGGCACCATTCTGAACGCCGCGAACGCGCTCATCAGTCACAACGCCAAGCGCATGGGCAAGAATCTCTGGACCGCCGGCCAGGACGGCGAACCGATCCAGCTCTATCGCGCCTTCAACGAGCGGGACGAGGCCGACTTCGTGACCGCTCGCATACGCGATTGGGTTGAACAGGGTAATCTGCGCAGCGAGGCTGCGATCTTATATCGCTCGAACGCGCAGTCACGCAGCTTTGAGGAGACGCTGTTGTACGCGCGCGTTCCCTACCGAGTGTACGGGGGCCTGCGGTTCTTCGAGCGCGCGGAAGTCAAGGATGCGCTGGCGTATCTGCGACTGGTTGCGAACCGCGCCGACGATGCATCGTTCGAACGCGTCGTAAATCTGCCCGCTCGCGGCATCGGCGCGCGCACGGTCGATGTGCTGCGCGATCACGCCCGCGCCAATGCCAGCTCGTTGTGGCTGGCGGCGGGCGCCCTCATCAACGGCCGGCTGCCGGGTCGCGCCGCCAATGCCGTGCACGGCTTTCTGCAGCTCATCGAGTCGATGGCGCAGGCGACGCAGGGATCCGAGCTGCACGCGCAAGTGGATCATGTCATAGGCGCCAGCGGTCTGGTGGAGCACTACCGGAAGGAAACCGGCGAGCGCGGCGAAGCGCGCATCGAGAACCTCGAGGAGCTCGTAAGCGCCGCGCGCGGGTTCGTTGCGGACGAGGAGGACGGCGTTTCACCGCTCGCGGGCTTTCTCTCGCACGCGGCGCTCGAGGCCGGTGACAACCAGGCCGGCGCGGGCGAGGATTGCGTGCAGCTCATGACCCTGCACTCCGCGAAGGGCCTGGAGTTTCCGCTCGTGTTTCTCTGCGGCATGGAGGACGGTCTGTTTCCGCACCGGCGTTCGCTCGACGACGCCGGCGGGCTGGAGGAGGAGCGGCGGCTCTGCTATGTCGGCGCGACGCGCGCCATGCGCTATCTGTACCTGACGTACGCCGAGCAGCGCCGCCTGCACGGCGTCGACAGCTTCGGTCAACCGTCCCGTTTCATCCGTGAAATCCCCGCTGAGCTGGTCGAGGAGATCCGGCCGCGCATCAAGGTGAGCATGCCGCAGCGAGCCATGCACCGGCGCACGCTGCCACACCGTGACGATCCGCCGGCCGGCGTGCGCCTCGGGCAACGCGTGCGCCATCGCAAGTTCGGCGAAGGCATCATACTAAACAGTGAAGGCCAGGGCGCGCGCGCGCGTGTGCAAGTGAACTTCGAGCGCGACGGCATCAAGTGGCTAGAGATGGCCTATGCCAATCTGGAGCTTGTCTCATGATTGTCTGTGAATCGCATTGTCACCCACTCGCCCCCCGGCAAGACGCCGCGTGCGCAACAGCCCAAGGCGGCTTTCCGGCGTCGCGGTGAATCATTTGACAAGCTCGCAACTGATGTAGAATGTTGCGGATCTCGCGCCTGGCCACCTCTGCGGACGATCACTCGGCGGGCCTATGAAAATCCTGATCCTGGGCGCCGGCCAGGTCGGCTCGACCGCTGCCTACAACCTCGCCCGCGAGGAAGCGAACGACATCACAGTCGTCGATCAGAAGCCCAACATTCTGCGCGACCTGCAGGACCGACTTGACATCCGCACCGTGCACGGCCATGCCTCCCATCCGGACGTGCTGCGCGCCGCCGGCGCGGAAGACGCCGACATGATCATTGCGCTGACGGACAGCGATGAAACGAACATGATCGCCTGTCAGGTCGCGTACACGCTCTATCACACGCCGACCAAGATCGCGCGCGTGCGCGCCGCCGAGTACATCGCCGAAACCAAGCTGTTTTCGCATGAGGCATTGCCGATCGATGTGCTCATCAGCCCCGAGCAGCTCGTCACCGACTATATCGAGCACCTGATCCGTTACCCGGGCGCACTGGAGGTCCTGGAGTTCGCCGACGGGCGCGTGCGGCTGGTCGGCGCCAAGGCGCACAGGGGCGGGTCGCTGGTGGATCAGCCCCTGCGCGAGCTGAAAAACCACATCCCGAACACGCAAACGCGCGTCACGGCCATTTACCGCAACGGGGAAAGCATCCAGCCGGACGGAGACACGATCATCCGCGAGGGCGACGAAGTGTTCTTTATCGCGGCGCGCAAGGATATCCGCGTGGTCATGAGCGAAGTGCGCAGGCTCGAGGAATCCGTGCGCCGCGTGGTCATCGCCGGCGGCGGCAACATCGGTTTCCGGCTCGCCAAGGCACTCGAGCAGACCAACCAGGTCAAGCTCATCGAGCGCAGTCTGCCGCGCGCCAAAGAGATTTCCGAGAAGCTCAACAAGGCCATCGTGCTGCACGGCGATGCCGCGGACGAAGAGCTGATGCTCGAGGAGAATATCGACCACGTCGACGTCTTCTGCGCCCTGACCAACGCCGAGGAGGCGAATATCCTTTCGGCAATGCTTGCCAAGCGCCTCGGCGCGCACAAGGTCATGGCGCTCATCAACCGCCCGTCCTATGCCGAGCTCGTCGAGAGCAGCAACATCGATATCGCCATTTCGCCGCAGCAGATTACGCTCGGCACGCTGCTCGCGCACGTGCGTCGTGGCGACGTCGTCAAGGTGCATTCCCTGCGCCGCGGCGCCGCCGAGGCTATCGAGGCGATTGCGCACGGCACGAAGAGGGAATCTCAGGTCGTCGGCCGTGCGATAGACGACATTGCGCTGCCGACCGGCACGAGCATTGCCTGCCTGGTGCGCGGTGATGACGTCATCATCGCGCACCACGATACAGTGGTCGAAGCGGACGACCACGTAATCATGTTCATGACCGACCGCGAGCACATCGACGAGGTGGAAAAGCTCTTCCAGGTGGGCGTTACCTTCGTGTGATGCATCATCGCGTCGTACAGCGCATCCTGGGTCTTCTGCTGATGACTTTCAGCCTGACGATGCTGCCGCCAGCCGGCATTTCGCTCATTTACGCCGATCAGACCTGGCACGCGTTCCTCGGCGGCTTCGCGGTGACGCTGGCTGCCGGCCTGATCATCTGGCTTCCTGCCCGTCGCGCGCGCGATGAGTTGCGGCTGCGCGATGGTTTTCTCGTCGTAGCGCTGTTCTGGATCGTGCTCGGAACGTTCGGCGCCGCACCGTTCATGCTCTACGGCCAGCTCGGCATGTCCGTCACGGATGCGGTGTTCGAGTCGATGTCAGGTCTGACCACGACCGGCGCTACCGTGCTCGTTGGTTTGGATCGTCTGCCCGAGTCGATCCTTTACTATCGACAGCAGCTACAGTGGCTGGGCGGCATGGGCATCATTGTGCTGGCCGTCGCCATTCTGCCCATGCTCGGTGTCGGCGGAATGCAGCTTTATCGCGCCGAAACACCGGGCCCGGTCAAGGACACCAAGCTCACGCCGCGCATCACCGAGACCGCCAAGGCGCTCTGGTATGTCTATCTCGGCATAACAGTCGCCTGCGCCGTCACCTACTGGCTCGCCGGCATGAGCATCTTCGATGCTATCGCCCACAGTTTCAGCACAGTGGCTATCGGCGGTTTCTCGACGCATGACCTGAGCATCGCTTATTTCGACAGCCTGCTCATCGAAATGGTGGCGGTCATTTTCATGTTCATCGGCGGTGTCAATTTTTCACTGCACTTTCTCGCCTGGCGGCGCACGACACTCAAGAATTATGTGCTCGATCCCGAGTTCCGCGCGTATGCGGCGGTACTCAGCCTGCTGACGCTCCTGGTCGTCGCTTTTCTATACACCACGGGCGAGTACGCAACCTTGTCCCAGGCTTTTACCAAAGGGCTGTTTCAGGCCGTGTCGATCGGCACGACGACCGGCTTTACGACGGCCGACTACCCGGTCTGGCCGAGCTCCCTTCCGCTGCTGCTGATCCTGGCGAGCTTCATCGGCGGCTGCGCGGGCTCGACCGGCGGCGGCATGAAGGTCATACGCTGGTTGCTCATATACAAGCAGGGCGTGCGTGAGGTCATGCGGCTGGTGCACCCGAGCGCACAGATCCCCGTAAAGCTCGGCGACAAGGCCGTGCCGTTTCGCGTGGTGGACTCCGTCTGGGGGTTCTTCTCGGTTTATGTGGTGCTGTTCGGCGTCATGATGGTGCTGGTCATGACGACCGGGCTCGATCAGGTGACTGCCTTCGCGGCCGTCGCGGCGTCCATGAACAACCTCGGCCCGGGCTTGGGGGATGTCGCCTACAATTTCACCGGCGTCAACGACACGGTGAAATGGGTGTGTGTCTGCGCCATGCTGTTCGGACGTCTCGAGATCTTCACGCTGCTCGTGCTGCTGACGCCGGCCTTCTGGCAGCGGTGACCAGGCGCCTGGGTGCCGGGCACCTTGCGGCATGTGTTTGCATGTTATGACGCGCATTGAAACTTTCGAGGCCATGCTTGCCCGCGGGCAGGACAGCGCGTTGCTGCGCTTCTCGCTCGGCGGCGAGTACCTGAAGCACGGCGACGCCGAGCGCGCCATGCCCCATCTGCAGAGCGCAGTCGAGCAGGATCCTGCTTATTCAGCCGCCTGGAAGCTGCTGGGCAAGTCCGCCACCGAAGCAGGCCGAACGGTTGAAGCCGTCGACGCCTACCGCCGCGGCATAGAGGTTGCGGAGGCTAAAGGCGACCGGCAGGCGGCCAAGGAGATGCGCGTGTTTCTTCGCCGGCTTGAAAAGAACCGATGAGCAAATCCCTGGTTCGCACCGTAGACCTGATCGATGCGATCAGCGAATGGACCGGCCGCGCCATTGCCTGGCTCACGCTCGGCATGGTGCTGTTCGGCTTCCTGGTGGTCGTGCTGCGCTACCTCCTCGACACCGGCTGGATCTGGATGCAGGAGTCGGTGATCTGGATGCACGCGCTCGTGTTTCTGATAGCTGCCGCTTACACGCTCAAATGGGACGAGCACGTGCGGGTGGATGTCTTCTATCGGGGCTGGACCGAGCGCAAACGAGCGCTCGTGAATGTGCTCGGCGCGCTGCTCCTGTTGCTGCCGACCTGCGTGTTTCTTTTCATCTGGAGCTACGGTTACGTCGCTTCGTCCTGGGCGGTGCTCGAAAGCTCGCGTGAGGCGGGCGGTCTGCCGGGTGTTTTCCTGCTCAAGAGCAGTCTGCTTACGATGGCCGCACTGCTCGGCCTTCAGGGCATCGCCGAGCTGTTGCGCAGCGTGCTGATCCTGGGTGGCGCGTGGCCGCCGCACGAGCAGCCGGATACCGGATCGGCGCGGCTTTAACGAGATGGCGTTTCTGCTCTTCGGCGCCGTCATCCTCGTGCTGCTGGCCGGCTACCCGGTGGCGTTCACGCTCGCCGGCACGGCGCTCGCCTTCGCGCTGATCGGCGGTCTGATGGGCGCCTTCGATGCGGCGTTCCTCGACGCCATGCCGAGCCGTGTCTTCGGCATCATGTCCAACGAGACGCTGGTCGCCGTGCCGCTGTTCGTGTTCATGGGCGTGATGCTCGAGCGTTCGCGTATTGCCGAGAGCCTGCTCGACACGCTCAGCCTGCTGTTCGGCCCGCTGCGCGGCGGGCTGGGGCTTTCGGTGACCTTCGTCGGCATGCTGCTCGCCGCCAGCACGGGGATCGTCGGCGCCACTGTCGTCACGATGGGACTCCTTTCGCTGCCGACCATGCTCAAGCGCGGCTACGATCCGGCACTTTCGGCGGGAACCATTTGCGCTTCGGGCACCCTCGGACAAATCATCCCACCCTCGATCGTGCTCGTGCTGCTCGGCGACGTGCTGTCGTCCGCTTACCAGCAGGCACAGCTTGCGCAAGGAATTTTCTCGCCCAGAACCGTCTCCGTGGGCGACCTGTTCATCGGCGCCCTGCTGCCCGGATTGATGCTGGTCGGCCTTTATGCGCTCTACCTGCTCGCGGTGGCGCTGATCAAGCCGGCCATGATGCCGGCTTTCCCGGCCGCCGAGCGGCGCGACATCTCGGCCGGTCAACTCCTGCAACGTGTCGTCCTGGTGCTGCTTCCGCCGCTGTTTCTCATTTTCGCGGTGCTCGGCTCCATCATGGCGGGTGTAGCGACGCCGACAGAGGCGGCGGCAGTCGGCGCCGTCGGCGCTCTGCTGCTTGCATCCTTCAAGCGCGAGATCAGCCTTGACCGCATCAAAGACGTCATGCGCGCAACGGCCCGGGTGAGCAGCATGGTGTTCATGATTCTGGTCGGCGCGTCGCTATTCTCGCTGGTATTTCGCGGCTACGGCGGCGACGAAGCCGTGGCCGCGATGCTGGAAAACCTGCCAGGGGGCGTCGTCGGCGCCGTGTTCGTCGTGATGCTGATCATGTTTCTACTGGGTTTCGTGCTCGATTTCATCGAGATCACGTTCGTCGTCGTGCCGATCGTGGGGCCGATCCTGCTCGCCATGGGCGTGGACCCGATCTGGCTCGGCGTCATGATAGCGGTGAACCTGCAGACTTCGTTCCTGACACCGCCTTTCGGCTTCGCGCTGTTCTACCTGCGCGGCGTCGCGCCGCCCGAGGTTACGACCGGACATATTTACCGGGGCGTGGCGCCATTCGTCGCGATCCAGCTCCTCGCGCTGGCGCTGCTCGCAGTCTGGCCCGCGCTGGCTACGTG
>JACDCP010000293.1 GCA_013817465.1 Gammaproteobacteria bacterium
TGGAAACAGAGCTGATCTCGCGGTTCCACGCGCCTCGCCATCCCACGCTGTTCATCGTGGGCGCGCCCCGAAGCGGCACGACGTTGCTCGCTCAATTGCTGCTGATGCGATTTGAGCTTGGATACATCAATAACGTGAATGCGCGCTTCTGGATGGCGCCATACGTCGGAGCTGTGCTCGCAGAAGCGTTGCGAAACCGGTCGCAGCCGCCCGATGTAGGCATCGATTCGGAATTCGGTGCCACGCGAGGGTATGAAGGCCCCCATGAGTTTGGCTACTTCTGGCGGCGCTGGTTTCGCTACGGTGAAACTCACGACGCGGAAGATACGAAAGTTCGCGTGCGGAACGGGGCATTGCTCCGCCGGGAGCTCGCTGCCGTTGAAAGCGTTTTCGACCGGCCGCTGTTGCTGAAGAATCTGGCATGCAGCTTTCATGTCAGCTTTCTCGCGCATGCGCTCCCGCGCGCGATCTTCGTCCATTGCCGCCGCAACCCGGTGTTCGCCGCGCAGTCCATCCTGCTGGGACGCTTGAAATATCACGGCGACAGAATGGCCTGGTTCTCGGTCAAGCCGGCGGCGTACAAGCGTCTGCGGGAACTGCCGTATCCGGAGCAGATCGCCGGGCAGATTGCGGCCACGCGGGGTGCGGTCGAGCGTCAGCTTGCACAGTTGCCGGCCACTCGACAACTTTGCATGGAGTACGAGACGCTTTGCGAGCGGCCGGAGGAAGAGCTCGAGAGGATCGCAGCGCGGATTGCGGAACATGGCCACCGGCCGGAGCGCCGTTCCGTGACGCTACCTGCCATCTCGCCGGCAAACAATCCGAGTGTGCATCCGGAGGAGTTCGAAGCCTTGCGGCTTGCCTGCGATCGGGAGTTCGCGGCCGGGGTCCCGCGCAAGGAAGCGCAGTGAAGGCCGCCATCATGCAGCCGACCTACATGCCCTGGATCGGATACTTTGCCCTCATGCAGCAGGCCGATGCGTTTGTGCTGCTCGATGACGTGCAGTTCTCTCACCAGAGCTGGCAGCATCGCAACCGTATACGCTCGTCTGGATCGTCACAGTGGCTCACGGTCCCCGTGCTGGTCAAAGGCCGCGGCAGCCAGCATATCGATGAGGTCCTGATCGACAACGCGAAGCCGTGGCGGAAGAAACATCTCCGAACGATTCTGCAGAGCTATGCGCGCTCGCCCTGGCTGCAGAAATACCGGCCGTGGCTGGAACGGGTCTATGGCACCTCGCCGCAGAAGCTCGGCGAATTGAACGAAGTGCTGATCGAGGATCTTGCGCGCATGCTCGGCATCGACACCCCGCTGTTGCGGTCCTCGGCCCTGAAGGTCAGGGGAGACCGTGTGGAACGCTTGGTGCGCATGTGTCAGAAGATCGGCGCGGACGAATATCTGTCCCCCATCGGCTCGTACGACTACATCGAGTCGGACAATCGATTTCCCGAAGCGGGGATACGTCTTGTCTACCAGCACTACGAGCATCCCCGGTACCGGCAGATTCAGGGCGAATTCGTGGCGTACCAGTCTGTCCTTGATTTACTGCTGAATGAAGGCCCGGCCAGCTTGGAGATCCTCAGCAGTGGAACGCGCCGGCCATATTCGAGCGACGAACTCCGTTCGCTCCGGCGGGAGGGACAACATGCATGAGCGCGTAACCGTTATTGCCGAAATCGGTTCCAATTACAACGGCGACCTTGCGCTGGCAAGAGAGTATGTGCGCGCCGCCAGGGAATGCGGAGCTGACGTGGTCAAGTTCCAGACCCTGCGCAAGAACAAGCTGGTGGCGCCGCGATTGTACAGCGGCGATGGAGCCGTCAGTGAAAATCCGGTGTACCGCAACTTTGCCAGCCTTGAGCTGCCGGATGAGTGGCACTACGAGCTGAAGGAGCTGGCGGACCAGCTCGGTATCGAGTTCATGTCGACGCCATTTTACCTGGAGGCGGTCGAGCTGCTCGAGTCGGTCGGCGTGCGCTCCTACAAGATCGCCTCTGGCGACATCACCTTCAGGCCACTGCTCGACAAGATCGGCAGGACAGGCAAGCGTGTCGTGCTGTCCACGGGCGCCAGCGCCGATGAGGAAATTTCCGCCGCGCTGCAGGTGCTGAAAAAGGCCGGGGCAATGGACGTTGCGCTGCTGCACTGTGTCAGCAACTACCCTCCGGCGTGGGATGAAATGAACCTGCGCGCGATAGCGTCGATGCAGGCCCGCTTCGGCTGTCCGATCGGGATCTCTGACCACACGCCCGGATGCCTCGTGCCCTTGTCCGCGGTTGCGCTCGGCGCCTCGCTCATCGAGAAACACGTCACGTTCGATCGCAGTCAAAACGGGCCGGATCATGCTTTCGCGATGACGCCGGGGGAGTTCGCGGAGATGGTGGCGCAAGTACGGTTGCTCCAGGGCGCGCTGGGCGACGGCCACAAGCAGCCCACCGCCTCCGAGCTCGCAAAGCAGAGACGGATCCGCCGCGGTGTTTACAACCCCCGCACGCTCGAGCCGCAGGAAGGGGAGGAGGGCTTGTGGTTGCGGCCGGCGCCCGAAAATGCGCCATGATCTCGCGGACCCTCCTCCAGTACCGCCCCGTTCGATTCCGCCACATCAGCCGATGAACAGCCATACACGAACGATTGTGCAGGAGGAGCGGGCGCAGGATCTTTACGCAGAGGAGGTCTTCGGCGTCTCACTCTGGCGTCTCATCCGGGTGCCGGTGATCGAGGCGCATATGGCTGCGCGACATGCCCGTGGGCCATCAAACCAGAATCGTGTGCCTTTGACGCGGATCACGCACATCGCCGCGGGAATTGTCCGATCGGTCTGCCATCTGCCGCGCCTCCGGAGGCGCCGGTTTCTTGTCATGGGATTCCCGAGACGGCGTCTCGAAAATGGCGAATGGGTCGATCCGTTCTCGGATCCGATCATCGACATGCTCGGAGCGGACCAGGTGCTGTGCGTCGAGAAACCCTTCATGGGTGAGCATTCGCGGCCGCCGAGGACGCGCGGCATCGTTTATTTCGATTGGGTTACGGCCTTGTCGCTGGTCATCTCACAAATCGGATTTTTTGTGCCGTTGATCATTTTTCGCGGGGAAATTTCGGATCTCGCCCTCAAGGCGCATCACGTTACCGGTATCTCGAGGCGGCGCATCAGCCTGTTGGCGGCGAAGGCGACCGTGCGATTCTGGTTCGAAAGACTGGTCGCAAGAGCCCTCTTGTCGATTGTCCGCCCGCAGGCCGTGCTGTTGACGATTCGTCGGCATCACTATCCACTCATTCACGTGTGCAGGATCCGCGGCATCCCTATCTACGAACTGCAGCACGGCGCCATCGCCGAGGGTGGATACAAGTACAGCACCCCCTATGACG
>JACDCP010000081.1 GCA_013817465.1 Gammaproteobacteria bacterium
GACCACACCTGGTACGATCGCGCCCGGATTGTAGCCTTCGAAGATGAGGCCGTAGATGCCGATCAGCATGAGCAGATACGCGACTGTAGGATCGGTGATCACCGACAGGAGCCGTGTGCGCCAGTCCGGCTCGACGCGCTCGATCACCATGTCGGTGGTGTCGAGGACGCGCTTCGCGCCGTTGATCGAAATCGTACGCCCATCGATCTGCCCGAGCAGATCAGCCAGATCGCGTGCTACCAGATCGACCACGTTCTGCTCAACCGCCTGCTCCGCCGGGAGCGTCGCCGCCTCGCGCACTGCACGTTCGGCCCAGTCTGCATTGCGGCCATGGCGGTTGGCGAGGCCGCGGATGTAGGCAACCGCGTCGTTGATGACCTTGCGTTCCATGGCGCTGTCCGGCCGCGGTGATTGCGGTTCCGGCGTCTCGGCCTCGTCCTCAGCCGGAGCTTCGTCGCCGGAACTTCCGTCATCGCCCTCGTCAGCCGGCGCTTGCGGTTCCTGCTCTTCCGGCGGTGCGGGCGTACCACCGATCTGCACCGGCGTCGCCGCGCCGAGGTTCGTTGCCGGCGCCATCGCAGCGATATGGCTCGCGAGCAGGATGTAAGTGCCCGCGCTCGCGGCGCGCGAGCCGCTCGGGTGCACGTAGGTCGCAACGGGGACGCCGGCATTGAGGATTGCCTTGACGATGACGCGCGTGGCGGAGTCGAGTCCGCCCGGCGTGTCCATCTCCAGGATCACGAGACCTGCACCATCTGCCTCGGCCTTCTCGATGCCGCGCACGACATAGTCGCTCGTCGCGGGACCGATCGCACCACGGATCTCGAGCAGCACCGCGCGGGGCTGCTCGGATGCTTGTTCGGCTTCGTCTTGTGCGGGCACCGTCCCGGCGAAAATGCAGCCGGCGCAGACGAAAACGGTGATGAGCTTCTGCATCATGTTATCGATTGACGATTCGGCACACGGAGCCGACCCATTTCATCATAACAGCACCGCGCTTCGGGCAGGTGCTATCAAAAAGCTGTAACACTTTGCGGCGGGACTCTGATTAATCTAATTTTTTGGTCTTCCGGCGCCGCCACCCCGGCGGCGGCGACAACCAGTTTTTCACACACCTGGAAACCTTGGCTTCCTACAGCGCGAGGACGCAAGAGTGGCCGATGTATTTAGTATCAAAACGGAATATAGTCGGTAGCGCAGGGTGCGTTTCGAACTGCACCGAGAAGAAAAAATCCCGTTCACGATTGCCCTTCCGCATTTGCATAAACCCTGAGAAAAATTGCAAAGAGGAGGGAGAAGGCCAGCCGGATTACTGCAGCTCCTGGCTGCCCTGACCCGGCCTTCTGACAGATCGACCGAGTTAACCTTGATGCGACAACAAAACACCAGGAGCTGGTTCATGAATGACGATAATAAAGATGCAGCGGAGCTGGCATCCGCAGGGCGGCTGCGCGCGGCGATCCGGTGCGCGCTGGCCGAGCAGCGTTCTGCGCTTCGCGTCAGCGCCGGCCTGATGGCGCTCGGACTTGCGACACAGCCGGTGCTGGCGGCGACGTTTCCTGCTGAATTCGAGCTCTCGAGCCTGCAGACGGCGAGCGGCGGCGACGGCAGCCTCGGCTTCGTCCTGAACGGCATCGACGTCGCCGATTCGTCGGGCCACTCCGTGAGCACGGCCGGTGATGTCAATGGCGACGGCATCGACGACCTTCTGGTGGGCGCTTACCTCGCCGATCCGGGCGGGCGAGATGCTGCCGGAGAGACCTACGTGGTGTTCGGCCGGAATCAGACGGCGTTTCCCGCCGAATTCGAGCTCTCGAGTCTGCTGGAGGCCAATGGTGGTGACGGCAGCGCGGGGTTCGTCCTGAACGGCATCGATAGCAGCGATTTAGGCGGCGATTTCTCGGGCGACTCGGTGAGCGCGGCGGGTGATGTGAACGGCGACGGCATCGATGACCTGCTGGTGGGCGCTTCCGGCGCCGCTCCGGGCGGGCGAGCCTCTGGGGAAAGCTACGTCGTGTTCGGCCGGGATCAGGCGGCCAGCGGCTTTCCGGCCGAGCTCGAGCTATCGAGCCTGCTGCCGGCGAACGGCGGCGACGGCAGCGCGGGGTTCGTCCTGAACGGCATCGACGTCGCCGATCGTTCGGGCGACTCGGTAAGCGCGGCCGGTGACGTGAACGGCGATGGCATCGATGACCTGCTGGTGGGCGCTCCGGACGCCGATCCGGGCGGGCGAGATGCTGCCGGGGAGACCTACGTGATTTTCGGCCGGGACATCGATCTCGACGACAGTTTTCCGGCCGAGTTTGAGCTGTCGAGCCTGGCGGCCGGCGACGGCGGCGCGGGCTTCGTCCTGAACGGCATCGATGGCGGCCCTTTCGGCGATCGTTCGGGCGTATCGGTAAGCGCGGCGGGTGATGTGAACGGCGATGGCATCGATGACCTCCTGGTGGGCGCTGCCGTCGCCGATCCCGGCGGTCGAAATAATGCCGGGGAGACGTACGTGATTTTCGGCCGGGACATCGATCTCGACGACAGTTTTCCGGCCGAGTTTGAGCTGTCGAGCCTGGCGGCCGGCGACGGCAGCGCGGGCTTCGTCCTGAATGGGATCGACGACAGCGATATATCGGGCCAATCGACAAGCGCGGCCGGTGACGTGAACGGCGACGGCATCGATGACCTGCTGGTGGGCGCTAAAGGCGCCGATCCGGGCGGTCGAAACAATGCCGGGGAGACGTACGTGATTTTCGGCCGGGACATCGATCTCGACGACAGTTTTCCGGCCGAGTTCGAGCTGTCGAGCCTGGCGGCCGGCGACGGCAGCGCGGGCTTCGTCCTGAATGGCATCGACGCTGTCGATCGCTCGGGCGAGTCGGTGAGCGAGGCCGGTGACGTCAATGGCGATGGCATCGACGACCTGCTGGTGGGCGCTCTCTTGGCCGATCCGGGCGGTCGGAATTTTGCCGGGGAGAGCTACGTGGTGTTCGGCCGGGATCAGACCGCATTTCCCGCCGAGCTCGAGCTGTCGAGCCTGCAAACGGCGAATGGCGGCGACGGCAGCGCGGGGTTCGTCCTGAATGGCATCGACGCCTACGACTACTCGGGCAGCTCGGTGAGCGCAGCGGGTGATGTGAACGGCGACGGTATCGATGATCTGCTGGTGGGCGCCGTCTATGCCGCTCCGGGCGGTCAAGTGAGGGTGAGGGCCGGGGAAACCTACGTCGTGTTCGGCCGGCCGACGGACGGCGCCGTCGTGCTGTGTGACGGCATCGAGGCCACCATCGTCGGCACGGAAGCCGCTGACGCAATTATCGGTACCGGCGCACGCGACGTGATCCACGGACTGGGGGGCAGCGATACGATCCGTGGCCTCGGCGGCGACGACCTCATCTGCGGCGGAGAAGGCGAGGATTCCATGAATGGCAATGCCGGCCACGACAGGATGCTGGGTGAGGTCGGCAATGACGACTTGTTCGGCGGCGGCGGCAATGACGAGATGGAGGGCGGCGACGACAACGACCAGCTGTTCGGCAACGGCGGCCGGGACATCATGCGCGGCGGCATGGGCAACGACAGACTGTTCGGCAAGGAGAGCAACGATCAACTGTTCGGCGACGAAGGCACGGATAATCTGTTCGGCGAGATCGGTAATGATGGACTGTTCGGCGGTCCGGGCAGGGATCGCCTGTTCGGCGGGCCGGGTAACGACGATCTTTTTGGTGGCACTGGCTTCGACAGCTGCGGTGGCGGCGACGGAAGCGGCGACACGGCGACCAACTGTGAGCAGATAACGAACGTCCCGTAACGGCACGGCTTTTTCCAGGAGGATCTGACGGCACGGACTTTCCTACCGTGATCGCGGGCGCGGAGCCCGCCTGTGCCGTTCGATACGCGCAGGCATGTTAGGCTAACCGCGGTGCTTCATGCGGTGAGAGCGGTGCGGCTCAAGATCTTCACGACCGGCGGAACGATCGACAAGATTTACTTCGACGCGCAAAGCGATTTCGAGGTGGGCGAGCCGCAGATCGGACGCATTCTCGCCGATGCGCGGGTCGGCTTCGAGTATGAGATCGTCCAGCTCATGCGCAAGGACAGCCTGGAGCTCGACGATGCCGATCGCGCAATCATCCGGCGCGCTGTGGCGACCGAAGAGTCGCTGCATATTCTGATCACGCACGGCACGGACACAATGGTCGAAACGGCGATGGCGCTCGGGGAGTTGCCGGGAAAGACCATCGTTCTAACCGGCGCCCTGAACCCGGCGCGCTTCGACTCGAGCGACGCGATCTTCAATATCGGTCTGGCGGTCGCCGCCGTGCAGACGAGCCTGCCCGGAGTCTATATCGCCATGAACGGCAGGGTATTCGATGCACGTTCGGTGCGCAAGAATCGCACGAAGAATCGATTCGAGCCCACGCACCTGTTACCTGATTTTTACCGAGGAGGTCGCAGTGAGACTTAAGTTGGCTGGTTCCATTCTGTCGCTTGTGCTGGCCGGGCTGGCATGCAGCGCTTCTGCTCAGGATCAGGAAGAGGTGCAGATTGTCGTCGAGGAAGTCTCACCGAAGGTCTATATGCTGACCGGCCGTGGCGGGAATATCGGCGTATCGGTCGGAGAGGACGGAGCGTTCCTCATCGATGACCAGTACGCGCCGATGACGCCCGCAATTCGCGAAGCCGTTGCGGAAATTACCGACGAGCCGATCCGCTTCGTCTTCAATACCCATTGGCACGAGGACCATACCGGTGGCAACGAAGATTTCAGTGAAGCCGGTTCGTTGATCGTCGCCCACGACAACGTGCGCAAGCGGCTCGCAGCCGGCCAGCTCATGAGCTTTCTGGGTCAGGAAAGCAACGTGCCACCGGCCCCCGACGTTGCCCTCCCGGTCGTCACTTTCGATCACGCCGTCACGTTTCATATCAATGGCGATGAGCTGCGCGCATTTCACGTTCTGAACGCCCACACGGACGGCGACGCGATTGTGCATTTCAAAGAAGCCGACGTCGTGCACATGGGCGACATTTATTTCAACGGCTTCTACCCCTTCATCGACGCATCGAGCGGCGGTTCGCTCGAGGGCATGATCGCGGCGGTCGAGCAAGCACTCGAGCTGATCGGCGAGGATACCGCCGTCATTCCGGGCCATGGGCCGCTTTCCAACCGGCAGGAACTGGAAAGCTATCGCGAGATGCTCGCGGGCGTGCACGAGCGAATCGGCGCGCTGATCGATGAGGGACTGTCGCTGGATGAGATCAAGGCTCAACGGCCTACCGACGAATTCGACGAGGAATGGGGCGGCGGCTTTATTGCGCCGGAGCAACTGGTTGAGATGGTTTATAGCCAGATGACCGGCAAGTAGATTTCCTTTTTTCTGCGAAAGCCGGAATCCAGTGCCAAGAATCTGGACACCGGCTTCCGCCGGTGCGACGAATTGTGACAACGGATAAGAAACCCGAATTCGAATTCCTGACTTCGCGCCAGTTCACGGCGTGGATGCACGAGCAGCATCTGAGCCTCGTGCTGACCACCTACCAGGTCGGAAAGCTGTTTTTCCTCGGCACCCAACCGAACGGCCGGCTGGAGATCTTTAATCGTACTTTCAACCGGTCGATGGGGCTGCACGCGACGCCCGACACGCTTTACATGAGCACCCTCTATCAGCTCTGGCGCTTCGAGAACAGCCTGCCGGCGGGTCAGGTACACGAGGGCTACGATCGGGTATACGTGCCGCAAGTCGCATGGACTACCGGCGATATCGATATTCACGATATCGGCGTGGACGGCAGCGGGCGACCGGTATTCGTCAATACCTTGTTCGGCTGCCTCGCGACGGTCAGCGAAAGTCACAGCTTCGAGCCGCTGTGGCGGCCGCCGTTCCTGTCGAAGCTGGCCGCCGAGGATCGTTGCCATTTGAATGGCCTGGCATTTGTCGAAGGCTCCGCGCGTTACGTGACGAGCGTCAGCCAGAGCGACGTCGCCGACGGATGGCGCGACGCGCGTCTGGACGGTGGCGCCGTAACCGACGTGATGAAGAATGAAGTCGTGCTCGAAGGACTTTCCATGCCACATTCGCCGCGCTGGTACCGCGATCGCTTGTGGCTGCTCGATTCGGGCAACGGCTGGCTCGGTTACGTCGATCTGGATGCCGGCCGCTTCGAGAAAGTGAGCTTCTGTCCCGGTTACGCGCGCGGCCTCGTCTTCTTCGGCGATTACGCCATCATCGGACTGTCGAAACCGCGAGAGAACAAGACGTTCTCGGGACTGAGGCTCGACCTCGAGCTGACGGGCAGGCATGCGGAGCCGCGCTGCGGTTTGCTCATCGTGGATCTGCGCACTGGTGACGCCGTGCACTGGCTGAGGATCACCGGCATGATCGGCGAACTCTATGACGTGGCCGTACTGCCTGGCGTGCGGCGGCCCATGGCGATCGGCCTCAAGACGGACGAAATACGCCGCGTGCTTTCGATTGCGCCGGGTGCCGCCGACGCGGGCAATACAGCTGCAAACTCAGAACAGGCATGCTGAACGCGGCCATAGCCCGCCAATCGCGAGCGGGGGTCCCGGACCCCCGCTGTCGGTTCGGAGCGGAAAATCACGGCGTCGCCTTGATGTCGCCGACGTCGAATCGGATACCCTGCGCGAGCGGCAGCTCCCGGCTCCAGTTGATAGTGTTCGTCTGGCGGCGCATGTAGGCCTTCCAGGAGTCGGAGCCCGCTTCGCGGCCGCCGCCGGTTTCCTTTTCGCCACCGAACGCGCCACCGATCTCCGCGCCTGAGGTACCGATGTTCACGTTGGCGATGCCGCAATCGCTGCCCATCGCGGACAGGAAGCGTTCCGCATGCTGCAGGTTATCCGTGAAGATGGCCGATGACAGGCCCTGCACGACACCATTGTGCATGGCGATCGCTTCATCGAGCGTGTCGAATGGGATGACGTAAAGAATTGGCGCGAAGGTTTCTTGCTGCACGATTGCCCAATCGTTCTCGGCCCGCACGATGGCCGGCTCGACGAAGTTGCCCGGTTTGTCGAGTACTTTCCCGCCATAAAGAATCTCTCCGCCGGGTTTTCTGACCGTCTCCAGCGCTTCCGAGTAGCGCGTGGCCGACTCTTTGTCGATCAGTGGGCCCATCAGTGTCTTGCCGTCGAGCGGATCGCCGATGCTGACTTGCCCGTAAGCGCTTTTCAGTCGTCCGACCAGATCGTCCATGCGGCTTTCATGCACCAGCACGCGCCGCGTGCTCGTGCAACGCTGGCCTGCCGTGCCCACCGCGCCGAACACGATCGCCGGCACGGCGAGGTCCATGTTCGCATGCTCGTCGACGACGATGGCATTGTTGCCGCCCATCTCGAGCAACACCTTGCCCATGCGCGCGGCGACTTTCTCGCCGACCTTCCGGCCCACGGCAGTCGAGCCCGTGAATGAAACGAGATCGATGCGCTCATCGCGTACAAACTCGTCGGCCAGCTCGCTGCCCGGGTCGATGAAAAGCTGAAACACCGGCGGGAAACCGTGCTTCTCGAAAACTTCGTTGCAGATGCGCTGCACCGCGATAGCGCAGAGCGGCGTCTTCGGCGAAGGTTTCCAGATGCAGGCATTGCCGCAGACAGCCGCGATGAACGCGTTCCACGACCAGACAGCGACCGGGAAATTGAACGCGCTGATGATGCCGACCACGCCGAGCGGATGCCACTGTTCATACATACGGTGCAGCGGGCGCTCGGAGTGCATGGTCTTGCCGTAGAGCATGCGTGACTGGCCGACGGCGAAGTCGGCGATATCGATCATTTCCTGCACTTCGCCGTCGCCCTCGGCCTTGATCTTGCCCATCTCGAGCGAAACGAGACTGCCGAGAGCATCCTTGTGCACACGCAGCCGCTCGCCGACGAGACGCACGGCTTCGCCGCGCTGCGGCGCCGGGACGCGCCGCCATTCGTCGAACGCTGCGCGAGCCGACCGGACGACGGCCTGGTAATCGTCGCGCGTCGCTGCACAGACGCGGGCGATCGCTTTGCCGGTTGCGGGATTGATCGTGTCGAACGCGGGGCCGTTGGTCCCGGACCAGCCTTCGCCCGACCAGGCGCCAGGATTCAGATTCTCGAGGCCGAGTGATTGCAGAATGCGCTTCATGTCCGTGCCGCCGCAGTCTTCCGCTGGCTGCCTGTGCGGCCGGTCGCGATGAGCCGCGACGAGATCTCGCTCGTGCCGCCGTGCGCATAGAATTTGCCAAAACGGTTTTCGATGAAATCCTTGAGGCGAAAGCGTTCCTGCGTGACGAAGCCGGTATAGTCGCCGGGATTGCCGAGCACGAGATCCACGACGCCGCAGACACCGGCCGCAGTCGTTACCTGGATCGCGGACCAGAGACGCCCGGCGATCACCTGTGGATAAATGGAATTAACGTAGTTCTCCTCGCGGTATTCATTGTCCTGCACGCCCCGCACTGCAACGTAGACGATGACGACGTCCTGCAGCGTACGCGGCACCGCATGCTCGAGCACACGCTTCAATGTTGCACGGTCGTCGTTGAGCCTGAGATCGTTCATGAGCAGGCGCATCTGCTTGCAATGGCCGGGGTAGCGGATGGTCTTGTAATCCATTGTCCGCACCTGGTCCGCGTAAGTGTCGCCCAGCGAGCCCAGGCCGCCCGAGGTGTTGAAGGCCTCATAGCGGCGTCCGTCGATTTCGATGCCCTCGAGGCCTTCGAGCGGCTCGACGCTGATGACCTTGCCGCCGCGCAGGCACTGGCAGGGATTACCGTATTCGTTGATGAGCCCGTCGGTCGACCAGGTCAGCGAATACTTGAGCACGTTATTAGGATTCTGCGGCAGGGCGCCAACGCGCAGCTTGACGGAGTCAATCTCGTCGAAGTGCGTGATCAGCTCGTTCGCTGCGATGCTGATAAAACCCGGCGCCAGCCCGCACTGGGGCGCGAACGCACGCGAGGCGCCTTCCGCCAGCGCGCGGATCTCGGCTGTGACCGCAACATCCTCTGTGAGGTCGAAGTAATGAAGCTCCAGCTCGCGCGCCGCCTTGCCTACGGCGACGTTACAGAAATAGGGCAGGCTGGAAACGACGGCATCCACGGGATGCTGGCGCAATTGTTTGCGCAGAGCGTCCTCGTCCGTGGCGTCCAGCTCGATCGCTTGCAGGCCTTTGAGCCCGTGCGCATCGACGACCGTGGCCGCGGCCTGACCGTCGACGTCGGCGAGCCGCACGTCATAGTCGCCGGATTCACCGAAAAGGCCGGCGATCAAGGCGCCGATCTTGCCCGCGCCCAGCACCAGAACTCGATGCATGGAAAGAATCTCCAGAGCGGTCTGCCGCATCTTCATGCCTGTCGTACACTGGCACGAGAGCAGACACCGGCGAACCGAACGAACCGACTGCCGCAAGCCGCGCGCCTGTCGAGCCGACCCTCAAAGTCACAGGCGCGACCGGCCGCACATTTTGCCAAGTCGCCGGTCCGGAATCCACCGCCACGGTGCACATCTGGCGTTTTGCGCGACGGAGTGCCGCCATGCATACTTCCGCCATGACCCGGCCCCTTCCGCAAACTGAATGGCATCCAGCGCTCTGGCAATCGCGAACGGCAAGCCAGCAGCCGCTCTATGCGGACGTCCAGGCGCTCGAGAATGTCATTGCGCGCCTGAGCCGGCTGCCGCCGATCGTCACCTCGTGGGAGGTCGAGGCGCTCAAACGCCAGATCGCGGACGCGCAGCGCGGACAACGTTTTCTACTGCAAGGCGGCGACTGTGCGGAAAGCTTCGACGACTGCACCTCCGACAAGATCGCGAAAAAACTCAAGATACTGTTGCAGATGAGCCTCGTACTGGTGTACGGGCTCAAAAAGCCGGTGATCCGCGTCGGCCGCATGGCAGGCCAGTACGCCAAGCCGCGCTCGGCGGACACCGAGACGCGCGAGGGCTTGAGCCTGCCGAGCTATCGCGGCGACCTCGTCAACCGGCAGCTCTTCACGCCCAGCGACCGGGCCGCGGATCCGGAGCTGCTGCTGCGCGGTTACGAGCGGGCTGCAATGACGCTCAACTTCGCGCGCGCTCTCGTCGATGGCGGCTTTGCCGACCTGCATCATCCTGAGTACTGGGATCTCGATTTCGTCGGACATTCGCCCCTCGAGGCAGAATACCGCCGCATCGTCGACTCGATCTCGGATTCGCTCGACTTTTTCGAATCGATTTCCGGGCATTCCATTCAGGAAACGAGCCGGGTCGATTTTTATGCCAGCCACGAGGGCCTGCATCTGCTCTATGAACAGGCGCAGACGCGTTACATCCAGCGCCGCCGGCGCTGGTACAACCTGTCGACGCACTTCCCCTGGATCGGCATGCGCACGGCGCAGCTCGACGGGGCGCACGTCGAGTATTTCCGCGGCATAGCGAATCCGATCGCGGTCAAAGTCGGGCCTGCGATGACCTCCGAATGGCTGCAAGAGCTCATGCAGGTGCTGAATCCGAACAACGAGCCGGGACGCCTCACGCTGATCCACCGGTTCGGCGCGAAGTGCATCGAGGAGTGCCTGCCGCCGCTCATCCAGGCGGTGCGCGGCGCCGGTGCGCTGGTGCTCTGGAGCTGCGATCCCATGCACGGCAACACCGAGGCTACGGCCGCCGGCATCAAGACGCGCCGCTTCGACAATATTCTTGCCGAGCTCGAAACGGCGTTTCGCATCCATCAGGAAATGGGCAGTTATCTGGGCGGCGTGCACTTCGAGCTGACCGGCGAGAACGTCACGGAATGCACGGGCGGCGCGCGCGGACTGACCGATGCCGACTTGAACCGCGCCTACCTCTCGCAGGTCGACCCGCGCTTGAACTACGAGCAAGCCCTCGAGCTTGCCATGCGTATCGCGGGCCGGCGCGTCGGCGGCACCTGAGATGGCGGTCCGCAGGCAATCCGGCTCGCCGGCCGGCGTCGATATCCGCGCGCCGCTGTTGGAGGGATTCGAGGACATCCTGACTCCCGAGGCGCTGGCATTCGTGGCCGATCTTGCGCGGCGCTTCTCCGCTCGGGTCTCCGGGTTGCTCGAGGCGCGCGCTGACCGCCAGGCTGCCATCGATGCCGGGCAGATGCCTGATTTTCTCGCAGCGACGCGCTCGATCCGGGAAGCGGCATGGCAGGTTACCGAAGTGCCCGCGGACCTCTGGGACCGCCGCGTGGAAATC
>JACDCP010000294.1:0-439 GCA_013817465.1 Gammaproteobacteria bacterium
GACGGTGAATGCAGAAGCGTAATGTCCGCAGAATCCCTGCCGGGTTTCGAACAGGAAGCGGTCCACGGGGTCGGCGCCGAGCGTCGGCGGCTCCAGCGTATACTCGAAGCCTTCGCGACGGAAATAATCGAGCACGCGGCGTATATAGGCCGCATCGTCGCCGCCGACAGCGCGAAGTCGGCTCGCCAGCGCCCGTGTGCGAGGATTTTCTGTCGCCGGCAGCTCGAGATCGTAAGCTTCCAGCCGCGCGGCGAGCTGCGTGCCGGCGCGGTATTCAACGGCAGACATGGCGTCATAAACAAAATGCCGCCGGACGGGCTGCGGGCTCAGGAGCTGATAGTCGAAGGTCTGCAGGGCGTCGCCGGCGTCCCAGGTTTGCGGCATCTCAAGTGCGAACAACCAGCGCCGCCCGTGCGGCTCGAGCGTCACCCGGTAGCGA
>JACDCP010000294.1:449-3343 GCA_013817465.1 Gammaproteobacteria bacterium
GGGTGGGCTCGAGGCTTCGACGCGATCACGGCGCAGCATGCTGAACGCCGGCGCCGCCCGCCAGGTGCCGGCGTGGTATTCGTGGAGCACGGGGCCGCGCCAGTAACGTTGCGACGGCGGCGGCACCGCGGCCTGAAACTTGACGCGGAAAGCCACTTCGTCGGACAGCGACAGATCGGAGATATTGCCCGGCGTCATCTCGTCGTCGAGGCCGCTCGCCGCGCCGGGCTCGTGAGCAGGCAGCGCCCAGAACGGACCCGGCACGCGCGGAAAGAGCAGGAACAGCACGAGCATCAGCGGAATCGCTTGTGCGAGGAGGCGGCCGGCGAGGCCGATCGCGCGGCGCGCCGGCAGCGCTGCGTCGTTGCGTCCGGACTGCAGCAGCGCCGTCGTCGTCACCCAGACGGTAAGGGCTGTGTGGGGCAGCAGCCACATGCTCTGGCCATACAGAAAGCCGGCCATGATCATGAAAAAAACGATGAACAGCAGTACGCGTTGATCGCGCAGCGTGCGCGTCTCCAGCAGCTTCATCGCGATCATGACAGTGAGCAGCGCACTGCCCGCTTCCACGCCATTGATCGTTCTGTACGACGCGAGCACGACAAGGAACACTGCCAGCGCGAGCGGGAAACGGACGCCGCGCGGTGGAAACCGCCATTTGCGCCGCTCGGCCAGCAGACGCCACGCGCCGGCACCGAGCACGAGCAGCAGGGTCCAGGGTGGCAGATGCGGCAGGTGCGGCAGCATGGCGAGCGCCAGCGCGGCCAGCGTCCACGAAAGCATCGGCAGGTGTTTCCCGCTGGCACGCTCAATCGATTTCATGACTATGGGCATCTGTCACTCGTCGAAGAGCGCGAGCAAGGTCAGGCAGTGCTGACGGTGGCGGTTGCCGACGCCGGGCTCGACACGCGCTGCGCGCAGCTCGAGGCCGAACGCGTGCCCGCCCGCGTGTGCGTCGAGTATCCAGCGGCATAGTTGTGCAAGGCGCTCTTCGACGCCGACCGCCGGCAGGCGATCCCACGCAAACCAGTGGATCTCGACGGCAGTGCCGGCATACTGCTTGACGAGCAACTCGTGCTCGCGCGCGAATGCTTTCCACGCCACGTGCCGCGGCGAATCGCCTGGCCGGAAGCCGCGCAAGCCCGCGAAGTCCTCATCGCCGAGCGCGTCGTTCTGGGCGCCGCCGGTGTCGCGGCGACGCGGCGGGGGCAAGCCGCTGGGCCGCGCGGGACGCGGGAACACGATGCCGCGCCGGTCGACGTGCAGCCAGGCCCAGGCGCAGAACAGGCCGAGAGGAAAAGTCGAGCGCACACTGTAGCGTTCGAGCCGCAGTGCGCCCCGGCGGTTGGTCGGCAGCGGCAGCTCGATGCGTGACCTGGCGCCCGGCGCCAGGTCGATTCCGCCACCGCTCGCCTCATCGCACTCGAGCTGAAGCTCGAAACGCGCCCCGCGCGACGGACTCTCGAGCGTCACCGGAAACAGGGCAGCCTGCCCGGCGAAGACCGGTTCAGCGTCGCCCGCGGTGAGCTTCAGGCCGACCAGATTGCGGTGACAGTGATGCATGGCAACCAGCCCGAGGCCGGCGAGCAGAAAGGTCAGCGCAAGCCCGAGGCTGGAGCCATAGTTCATTGAGCCGAGCAGCATGGCTAGCAGCATGAGCGCATAAGCAACGCCGAGCTGCGTAGGCAGGATGTAGACACGGCGCCTGTGGAGCACCACGGTATCGTTGTCGATACCCTGACGCCGCTGCGCCCAGCGCCGCGCGCTTTCGCGGATGCTTCGGGCCAGCCTCAAGGCACCGGCACGGACTCGAGCACGAACCGGCCGATCTCGTCTGCGCGCTGCGGACCGGCATCGCCGCGAGGCTTGAGGCGATGGCCGACGATGCCCGGCAGAACAGCCTGCACGTCTTCGGGCAGCACGCCGCGGTGGCCGGCGATCAGTGCCCAGGCCTGCGCGGCGCGCAGCAATGCGATGGCGGCGCGCGGCGAAAGACCCGCTTCGAACGCGGCGGCCTCGCGAGTGAAGCGCACCAGCGCCTGCACATAGTCGAGCAGCGCGGGCGCGACGTGTACTCGCGTCACCTGCTCCTGCAGGACGCGCAGGCTTTCCAGGGTGATGGCCGGCGCGAAGTCGCGCAGCAGCTCGCGCCGGTCGCGGCCGGTCAGCAGCCGGCGCTCGAGGGCCGCTTCCGGATAGCCGAGCGCGATGCGCATGAGGAAACGGTCGAGCTGAGACTCGGGCAAGGGAAATGTGCCGATCTGCCAGGTGGGATTCTGCGTCGCAACCACGAAGAAGGGTTCGGGCAGCTCATGCGTGACGCCGTCCGCAGTAATCTGGCGCTCTTCCATCGCTTCGAGCAGCGCGCTCTGCGCTTTCGGCGTCGCCCGGTTCACCTCGTCGGCCAGCACGAGCTGCGCGAACACCGGTCCGCGATGAAACTGGAACCGGTCGTGCTGGCGCTCGTATATGGATACTCCGATGATATCGGCCGGAAGCAGGTCGCTGGTGAACTGGATGCGTTGATAGGTCAGGCCCAGCGTGTACGCCAGCGCGTGGGCCAGCGTGGTCTTGCCGACCCCGGGGATGTCCTCGATGAGCAGGTGGCCGCGCGCCAGGAAGCAGGCGAGGCAGAGCTTGAGCTGCTCGGGCTTGCCCAGGATGACCTGATTGAGCTGGTCGAGCACGCGTTGCGTGTCGTCCGCGACACGCGCTTCGGCTGCCGCGTCGCGCATCACGCGGCCCCGGCGACGCGCTCGCGCTGCGCTTCGAGCCGCGCGATCGCGCCCTGCATATCGGCCACACGCGTGCGTTCCTGCTCGACGACAGCGGGCGGGGCATTCGCAATGAAGTCGTCGTTGTCGAGCTTGCGCAGGCTCTTGTCCAGGTCGGCT
>JACDCP010000082.1 GCA_013817465.1 Gammaproteobacteria bacterium
ATCCATAAATGACAATTCGAACCGGGTAAGTAGAGTTCTGGTCGGTTGGCATACGGACCCCGATTTCACGGGACCATATGGAATCCCTTTGGATCTCGGATTCGATGAATCGCGAACACCGAACTTTACTGAACTAGTGCGCCGGTATAGCGGCGATATGCCGGCTCGGGCGATGCTTGACGAGTTGTTGCGAACTCAAGCGGTCCAAATAATAGAACATGACCTCTTGAAAGCGGTATCCAGATCATACATTCCGCAACAGGACCAAGAAGTCGAGGGGTTAAAACGAATCGGAAATGCTATTCACAATTTCGTAGACACAATCGATCACAATTTACAAAAAAAGAAAGCCGGACAAGGACGGTTTGAAAGGGTCGCTTTTTCAGATGACGGTCTTCGAGAGACTGATTTAAAAGAATTGGACGCTTTTGTTCGGGTTAAGGCGCAAGAGCTCTTGGAAAGGATCGACAACTGGATGTCGGCTCGCCCGAAACCGGATGTAAAAGGTGGGGAGATAGCAATCAAGACTGGTGTCGGTGTTTATCACTACATACATGTAGACGAGCGACGCGACAATTTATCCGGAGAACCAGATGAGACGTCTAAATAGTTTTCTGACCAGTAGAGCCCATGTCGGCCTCGCGCTCGGTGCGTTCCTTCTGTCGGTGTGTCCAGCTTTTGCTGGGATTGTTGCCGGCGACACCAACGGCATCGTCGGTGGTGACAGCAATGGCATCGTCGGCGGCGACACCAACGGCATCGTCGGCGGCGACACCAACGGCATCGTCGGCGGCGACACCAACGGCATCGTCGGTGGTGACACCAACGGCATCGTCGGCGGCGACACCAACGGCATTGTCGGTGGCGATAAGAACGGCACCGTCGGTGGTGATAAGAATGGCATCGTCGGCGGCGACACCAACGGCATCGTCGGTGGTGATAAGAATGGCATCGTCGGTGGCGATACCAACGGCATCGTCGGTGGCGATAACAACGGCATCGTCGGTGGTGACACCAACGACATCATTGGTCGTGATGAAAATCTCGCACTTGTAGGCCCGATCGATGCGGTAAATACCGAAGGCGATGTGTTCCAGGCGCTTGGTCAGCAAATAGTAATCACTGAAGCGACCTTATTCACACAAACAAACGGCTCGCTCAATGGCACGTCTAACGATCTTTGGCGCCCTGGCCGCGGTGATTTGGTAGCTGTAAGCGGTCGAGTACTGATGTCCGGCATAATCATCGCGTCTACTATTCGGTCCGTGCATAGTCAAAATGTGCCGGGTGCTACCTCACTATACTTGAAAGGTATGCTCAACCTAGTCGATCAAACTGTTGGCACTGCAACCATCGGTGGCTTGACCGTCGATTACACGGCGACCTTATCCCGGATATCCAGTGCTCTCGTTCGGCCAGGCAACATCATAGAGCTTATTGGTATTAAGCCGTTAGAAGGTGGCAAATTTATAGCCCTATCTGGCAGCGTCGATGGGATAGTCGGCGGTGACTTTGACAGCCTTTCTGGCGGTGATCTGGCCGGCCTTTAATTAGCACGGGTAGCGGCGGCGACGTATCCTTTAAGGTAGCGGCCTACAGTAGTAGGCCGCTTTTTTTTATAAGACTAATAGCCCATCAGATTTCGATGGTTCTTCGCTAAAGCGACTCCGGACGTGTCGCGACAAGTTCACGATATGTCGATATGTCGTCAAGTGCATCAATCTTCTTCAAAATAATAAACCCCGATACCTACTCGTTGTTGAGTTTGTCGCTTGGAATCTTCATAGCTTACCTCGTGCGCTGAAATCCAGTCCTCAATGTACTCGAGGAAATTCGGCACGTGTTCCCTCGCAAAACGTCGGAAACGGGGTATCGAATTCTTTTTTAGGCGCCTAGTGAATACGTACCTCTCGATTCTTCCCTCGTCGGATCCTGGGTGCATTGCATTGTGTGCTATTGTGGATGCCAGATCGTGGAGCGAATGCGCGACAGATTCAACAAATTCGGTATTCATTTCGACTGGGATGAAATACCTCTTTAGTGCTTTAATCCGGCCATCCGCGGTTTGCTCTATTGCGCCAACCCGCTCGAGTTCTCGCCTTAATGCCCCCGGAGGTATATCACCACCGTAGCGTCTCGCTAGATTTATGAAGCTGGCACCGTTTCCTTCGTACGGAATTGGAACTGGGGCACCATCCTTACCGAGAAAGTCGGTATCTTGGTACCAATAATGCAGTATCTCTTGTCCGGGACTTACGCGAACATCAGATGTCACATCATCGGTATCAAGCTTCACTCGTATTCGCTTCACTTCTTTTCGCGTAAGCCCAGTCATTACCGCCACGCGCGAGATATTCGTCGGCCGACCGCGAATGCCGTAGTCTTGGCTTGCAACGTCAACGAATGCTAGTTTAGCAATCTCAGAAAATTCTCTAAAGCCTATGCCCGTGCGAAGAAGGAATCTGGCGATCGGCGTCATGAAAAAGCGGGTAGCTCTAAGAACCGTTTTATGTAATTGATTGTTCATGCGCGCAAATATATGAGGCGAAATTCTCACGGTCAACAAAAACAAGGTGTTGGGAATTCCAGCCCAAACATTCTTTCGTTCGGATTTGCTTCGATTGGCTAGTCGGTTTGATTGATTTTGTTCAATCTGACGTGTCGTGCTCCGCCAGATTTCGGGGCCGTCTTCAGGCCGACTTGTGCTTGCCGTTTTGCGGCGCGAGCATGGCGGCGAGAGCTGCTTCATCGAGGATTTGCACACCCAGTCGCCCGGCCTTGTCTCGCTTTGACCCCGGATCTTCCCCACAAACGACGAAGTCGGTTTTGGCCGATACGCTTTCGGTGACGCGCCCGCCTGCTTCACGAATTCTGGCTTTCGCTTCCTGACGGGTCATCGATTCGAGGGTTCCTGTCAGTGCGAACGTCTTCTCTGTCAGGGGAGTACCTTTGGGTTTGGGAGCAGGCGTCGGCCAATGAATTCCGGCGGCGAGCAATGCCTGGATGACTTCCTGGTTATGCGGTTGTTGGAAGAAAGCGCGCACGTGCCTGGCAACGACCGGTCCGATATCGGGTACGGCTTGGAGGGCCGCTTCATCAGCTTCCATGATGGCATCGAGCACGCGAAAATGCGTAGCGAGCGATGTCGCAGTCGACTCCCCGACCTCGCTGATGCCGAGCGCATACAGGAACCGGGCGAGCGTCGTTTTTCTGCTCTGTGCAATCGCGGCAAGCAGTTTGTCCGCTGACTTCTCACCCATTCGTTCGAGCGTTGTCAGTTGCTCGTGCGTCAACTTGTATATATCGCCGGGCGTGCGGACGTGTCCGGCTTCGACGAGCTGGTTGATAAGCTTGCTGCCGAGACCTTCGATGTCCATGGCACGGCGCGAAGCGAAGTGCCGAATTGACTCCTTGCGCTGCGCCGGACAGGACAAGCCACCAGAGCAGCGAGCTACCGCCTCGCCCTCCGCCCGGACAACGTCGGCGCCGCAGATCGGGCACCGGCTGGGCAACTTCACCGGACGCGTTTTTTTTGGCCGCCGCTCGGGCAGCACGTTGACGATTTCCGGGATCACGTCGCCGGCGCGCCTGATGACGACCGTATCGCCGATCCGCACGTCTTTTCGCCGCAGCTCATCCATATTGTGCAGAGTGGCGTTGCTGACCGTCACGCCGCCGACGAACGCGGGCTCTAGCCTCGCCACGGGCGTCAATGCGCCGGTTCGCCCGACCTGGAATTCCACGCCACGCACGATCGTGAGCTCTTCCTGGGCCGGAAACTTATGCGCTATTGCCCACCGCGGAGCGCGCGAGACCTGTCCGAGCCTTCGCTGATACTCGGTGCTGTCGACTTTATAAACAACGCCATCGATCTCATATGGCAACTCGTGGCGCACGAGAGCCGTGTCGCGGTAGTACTCGAGACAGCCGCTGGCGCCGCGAACCGTTCGCATGAGCGGCGATACACGCAAGCCCCATTTTCTCAAATTCTCGAGGACGGCACCCTGACGTTCCGGATGCGCCGTGCCTTCGAGCTCGCCGATCCCGTAGAAAAAAACTTCCAGCGGCCGGCTCGCAGTGAGCCGTGGATCCAGTTGACGGAGGCTGCCGGCCGCCGCATTGCGCGGATTGACGAAAAGTTTTTCTCCACGCTGGCGGGCACGTTCATTGAACGCTTCGAAGCCCGCCTTGGGCATGTACACTTCGCCGCGCACCTCGAGCCGGCGGGGAACATCGCTGCCGCGTAACACGAGAGGCGCTGATGCGATTGTCCGTACATTGTGTGTTACGTCTTCGCCGGCTTCTCCATTGCCACGTGTGGCGCCCCGCACGAGTTTGCCGTTCTCATACAGCAGGCTGATCGCGGTGCCGTCCAACTTCGGCTCCGCGGTGTAATCGATCTCGTCGATATCCCCCAGTCGGGTACGCGCCCGTCGATCGAAATCGACGATCTCACTGTCGCTGAATGCATTGGCCAGCGACAGCATCGGCAGGTGATGGCGCACGACGCCGAATCTGCTGACCGGCTCCGCGCCGACTCGCTGGGTCGGGGAGTCGGGCGTAATTAATGCGGGAAATTCCTGCTCCAGAGATTCCAGCTCGCGCAGCAGACGATCGTACTCGGCGTCAGGTATCTCCGGTGCATCGAGCACGTGATAGAAGTAATTATGCCGGTCGATCGCTTCGCGGAGCTCCGCGCCGCGCCGGTGGACTTTTGCTGGAATGGACAAGGTGCAACGCCTGGCGCGCCGGGTCACATTCAGAGGAAGCGCCGTCGCCCCTTGCCGGCCGGCGTTTGTCGTTTCTGCAGGACGAGGTGATGCTGGAACCCGATGATTTCATCCCGAAGGTTGCTTGCACGCTGGCGGCTCAACGTGCTGCCGCTCTGATCGAGAACCTCACCGTTGAGTTGCTCAGCGAGACGCTGCGCGGTCCCGAGCATGTCGTCGAGCGCCGCGACGCCATCTTGCGGGCCGGGCAAGACCATGAACAGCGTGACGCCTGGCAGGTGCTCGATATCCGCGGCGTCGAGATTGAAGGAGCCGGGCTCGATCATGCTGGCTACGCTGAACACCGGCGCCGACCCGGAGCCGCCTGCGTCGCGATGAAAAATACCGTACTTGCCGAATTCGAGGCCTTCCTCATTCAGCAGGCGGATAATATCTACACCCCGAAAACGCGTGCTCGATCGCGCAGCGACTCGAACGGCGATGATTTTGCGTTCGTCGGACTGCGCCCCGGCCTCCGGCGGACTTTCTTCGTGCGGGGTTTCCTCCCTGGCAATCGGCGTCGGCTCAGTGGCATCGTGAAAAGCTTCCACTTCGTCCACATTCGTGCCTTGCCAGGAATCGTCGATAAGCAAGTCGACTTCGTCGCCGTTAACGGATCCCCGCCGCTCCTCGTCTGCATCATCCGGCAAGTGCGGCTCGAAGCGCTGCGAGGGCACCTGCTGGCGCCGTCGCCCGATGAAATACACAGCGGCGATCAGCAGCACGCCCAGCAGAATGAGAATCCAGCGAAGCTCCGGCATATCTACATTGCGGCGAGCTGTACCGCCTCGTCTACGTCCACCGCAACCAGCCGCGAGACGCCCGGCTCGTTCATCGTGACACCGGTGAGCTGCCTGGCCATCTCCATCGTGGTCTTGTTGTGCGTGACGAAAACGAACTGCACGCGCTCGGACATTTCGCGCACCAGGTCACAAAAACGGCTGACGTTCGCATCGTCCAGCGGCGCATCAACCTCGTCCAGCAGGCAGAACGGCGCCGGATTGAGCTCGAAGATGGCAAACACCAGCGCAACGGCCGTGAGGGCTTTTTCGCCGCCGGACAGTAAGTGAATATTGCTGTTGCGTTTGCCGGGCGGTCTGGCCATCACCGTCACTCCGGCGCTCAGCAGATCGTCTCCGGTCAGCTCGAGATAAGCGTGGCCGCCTCCAAAGAGGCGCGGAAACATGGTTTTCAGTCCGCCGTTGACCTTGTCGAAAGTTTCCTTGAAGCGCGTGCGCGTTTCACGATCGATCTTGCGAATGGCATTCTCGAGCGTCGTCAGCGCCTCGGTCAGATCGGCAAGCTGTCTGTCGAGATATTCCTTGCGCGCGGACTGCTCTCTGAACTCGTCGATGGCTGCCAGATTGATCGGTCCCAGCCGTTCCACACGCCGGGCCAGTTTCGTCAGTCGTTCATCCCATCCTTCGAGGGAAGCCTCAGCCGGCAGCTCGGCCGCGACGGTCGAGTAGTCGAATCCGGTTGTTGCGAACTGCTCATCCAGCGCTTCGCGCCGAACTGCCAACTCGCGCGCTTCCATGCGCGTTTCGTCGAGCCTGGCGCGAACTTCCGCGACCCGGCTTTCGTGCTCCACGCGCTGCTGCTCGAGCTCGCGCACTCGTTCATCAGCCCCTTCGACCAGCTTACGAGTATCGGCAAGCGCCGTTTCGATAATGACGCGGTGCTCGAGTCGGGTGTCGAGAGTCCGGCGCTCTTCCCGCAGCGGCGCTTCGCCATCCGCGAGCTGACTTTCGAGTGCTTCCCGCCGCTCGCTGAACTGAACGCGCTGGGCTTGCATGCGTCCCAGACCAACGCTCGCTGATTCGCGCGAGCTGCGCCTTGATTCGACCTTGATGGCAATCTCGTGTGCCACCTCGCGATCCGCGTGCGCATGGTCCCGGGCGGCGGAAACACGTTCTTCAATTTCGTCACGCTGAGAAACGAGGCCGACTCGACGCTCATCCATTCTCGCCAGATGCGTCTGCGCCTCTTTCAGGCGCGCGCGGGCCGAGGCCAGTTGACCCGCCGCCTCGCTGACATCTCTTTCGACATCGGTCGTATCGCTGTCAAACACCCCGATCTGCTCACGAATCTGCGTTGCGCGAACACGACAAGCATCCAGGCGGGCGGCCAGGCCCGCATGTTCGCGTTGCGCTTCCCCGAGCTCACGCTGGCGCGCATCTCGTGCGTCCTCGACTTGCTTGAGCCGCATGCGGGTGTCTAGCTGCACTTTCTCGAGCTGCTCGAGCCGGCCCTTCATGCCGGCCAGTTCCTCGCGCAGCTTGCGCAGGTCACTCTCGCGCGCGATCACGCCAGCGCGCTGATCGGCGCTGCTATTGACTCGCGCCCAGTTGGGCCCTACCCAGGCGCCACTCTGCGTGACCACGGACTGGCCTGGCTCGAGCGAGCCGCGCATCTGCGCGGCGTCCTGTAGCGTATCGACAGCAAAAACGCCCGCCAGCAGATGACTGCAGCCCGCCGCTCCGCGCAGCTTGCCGGCGAGCAGCGTCGCCCGCGCATGGTCGACGCTGTGCGCCCCAATCCCGACCGCATCGATGAGGGTCAGGCTGCCTTGGTCGAGCTCACTTAAATCGCCCAGCACGGCCTCCAGATTGTCGACGCATACGGCCTCGAGATAGCCGCCGAGCACAGTCTCGGCCGCTTCCTCCCAGCCCGGTTCGACATCGAGCTGCTGCGCGAGGCGCGGACTTTTATCGAGCTGCCACCGGGCGAGCCATTCGGTCGCCTTGCTTTCATTCTGGCCCAGCGCCGCTTGTTGCAGCGCCGTTAGCGATGCCATCCGCCCTGACGCTGCCTGCTGCTCACTGCGGCATTCGTCGAGCCGGCGCGTGAGCTCGTGGTCCTGCTCGCGCAAGCTGCGGATTTCGCTGAGCATGCCTTCGAGCGCCGACTGCAGGCCAGACACCTGCTGCCGGCCGTGGCTTTCGCGATCCGTCAGCCCTGCCAACTCGGTCTCCGGATCGTCAGCCGACAGTGCTTCGCGGCCAGTGCGGAGCTTCTCCTGCTCCCGCTCGAGTCGGGCGAGCTGCGTTTCCAGGTGCTCGATGCGCGCAGCTTCGACGTGCGCGCGGCGCTGGGCATCGCCTGACTCTTCGTTGAAGATATCCCAGGCGCGGCGCCATGCCTGCATCTGCGCCTCCGCTTCCTGTAGCGCCAGCTGCGAAGTGCGTTCCACCTCGCGTTTGCGCTCGAGATCCGGATCGAGTGCGTCCAGCGTTTCGTCGATGTCACGGAGCATGGACTCGTCCCGATCAATATGGAGATTGAGCTCCTGCAATCCCTGAACCGCTTGCTGCAGATCCTGCTGCTGCCGTGCCTCGATCTCCCGTCTGTGCTGTATGGACTGCTCCAGCCGCGCGATCTCCGCCCCAGACTGGTAGTAGCGACCTTGCACGAGGTTGAAGCGTTCGCTCTCGTCCGTGTGCGCTTCCCGAGCTTTCTCGACCCCGGCCTCAACCGCGCGCATTCCTGCAACCTCCGCTTCCAGTGCGGTATCCCGTTCAAGGAGAATCAGCTTGCCGGCATCGACCCGCCCCTGAAGCGTACGCATGCGTAGCGCCAGCAGCTCGGCGGTGACTCGCCGCTCTTCGTTCTTGAGCTTCTTGTAACGTTCTGCCGTGCGCGCCTGATGTTGCAGATGTTTGATCAGTTTCTCAACTTCATCACGTAAGTCATTGAGTCTTGATAGATTATCTCTTGTATGACCGATCCGATTCTCGGTCTCCCGCCGACGTTCCTTGTACTTGGATATACCAGCCGCCTCTTCGAGGAAGACGCGCAGCTCCTCGGGTCTGGCTTCCACCAGACGCGAGATCATGCCCTGCTCGATGATGGAGTAGCTGCGAGCGCCGAGCCCGGTGCCGAGGAACAGACCAGTGATGTCCTTGCGGCGACAGCGAGCGCTGTTCAGGTAATAGTTGGATACGCCGTCGCGAGAAACTACCCGTTTGATCGCGATTTCGTTATACCGCGCGTACTGACCACCGACCGTACCATCGGAATTGTCGAAATACAGTTCGACGGACGCCGATCCAACGGGCTTGCGGGAACTGGAGCCGTTGAAGACCACGTCAGCCATCGAATCCCCGCGAAGGTTTTTAGCCGAGCTCTCGCCCATGACCCAGCGCACGGCGTCGATAACGTTGGATTTACCACAACCGTTGGGGCCGACGACGCCGATCAGCGCACTCGGCAGATAGATAGTGGTGGGATCGACGAAGGATTTGAAACCGGCGAGCTTGATCTTGCTGAGACGCATTCCATTCCCTGACGGCTGCGGCGTAGCTCTGCCGTAGTGTAAAGTAATCGGCTGGCAAAAACGATGCGCAACGAGATGCCCGCGAACGACACCCCGACCAGCCCTGGCACGCCTCTGGAAACCTTCCCGAACCCTAATCGGGCGCGCGATTATACCATCCGTATCACGGTGCCCGAGTTTACTTGCCTGTGTCCCAGGACCGGGCAGCCGGACTTCGCTACGCTGCGCATCGAATATGTGCCTGACCTTCTGTGTGTCGAGTTGAAGTCGCTGAAGCTGTACTTCTGGTCCTTTCGTAATCGGGGTGTATTCCACGAAGCCGTGACGAACAGCATGCTCGACGAGCTTGCCGGGCTGCTCGCGCCGCGCTTCTTGCGGCTGACTGCGGAATTCAACGTGCGCGGCGGCATCTATACGACTGTCGTCGCAGAGCATCGCCAGCAGGGATGGAGCGGTCCCGAGACGGTGGCTCTGCCCTGATCGGAGAGCAACCCGCGCGCTTCACACGCCGGATTTCGGTTGTATAATGCTCCGTTCGATGAAACTCGATGCTTGAGGACTGAGCGATGGCAGCAACCAGGAGATCCGGCGCGCGGAAAACGACTGCGAAAAAGCGGTCTGCCAGGCGAAGCGGCGCTGCAACCGGCAAGAAGACAGCCCGCAAGAAAAAGGCTGTCGCCGCAAAGCGTCCAAAGGCAGGGGCACGCCCGACCGGCAAGAAGGGCGTGACGCGCAAGAAAAAAACGTCGGCCCGCAAATCCACAGCCGCGAAAAAACGCGCGAGCACGAGCCGGAAAAAGGCTTCCGGCAAGAAGCCGGTTTCGGCGAAGAAGGCCGTGACCCGGAGAAAGCCTGCGAGCGCTGCCCGAGGCAAATCAGTGACTGGCGCCAGAAGCAGCCGCGCCAAGGCGGCCAAGCCACGCGCCAGCGCGCCGAAGCCGACTGTCTCGCAGCCGACTGCCCCGAAGGCGACTGTTCCGAGGTCGACCGTTTCGCGCATCAGCCGTCGCAGCGCGGGCAGTCTGCTGGCCGGACCGGGCCATGGCATCAAGCCCTGGCAGCCACGGCGGGGCGAGGAATACATGGGCGAAGCGCAGCGGGAGCATTTCCGCGCCATTCTCCGCGCCTGGAAACGCGAGCTCATGGAAGAGGTCGACCGGACGGTTCACCACATGAAGGATGAAGCGGCGAACTTTCCCGATCCGAACGACCGCGCTACGCAGGAATCCGAGTTCAGCCTCGAGCTGCGCACCCGCGATCGGGAGCGCAAGCTGATCAAGAAAATCGACGAAGCGCTGGCGACCGTCGAGTCGGGCGACTACGGTTACTGCGAGTCCTGCGGCGTCGAGATCGGCGTGCGCCGCCTTGAGGCCCGGCCGACGGCGACACTGTGCATCGACTGCAAGACGCTGGACGAGATACGCGAGAAACAGATGGGCGGATGACGTCCGGCGAAGAAGTCTACCGCGGTCGTTTCGCACCCTCCCCCACAGGTCCTCTTCACTTCGGATCGCTCGTCGCCGCGCTCGGGAGCTGCCTGGAAGCGCGGCACCGCGGCGGCGAATGGCTGGTGCGCATAGAGGACATCGACCCGCCGCGCGAAGTGCCCGGCTCAGCGTCGGCCATTCTATGCTCGCTCGAGCGGCTCGGATTCGAGTGGGACACAGCCGTCCTCTACCAGAGCTCGCGGCTCGCCGCGTATGCAGCGGCGATCGATGAACTCAATGCAATCGGCGCTGCGTATCCCTGCAGCTGCACACGCAGCGAAGTGCGTGCCGCATCGGGTGGATCCGACGTTTATCCGGGCACCTGCCGCGCGGTTCAGCGCAGCAGCGGCCGCCGTACTGCGGTGCGCGTGCGCACGCCAGATGAGCCGGTGGGATTCGCCGACCGACTGCAGGGAATTGTCGCTCAGTCCCTGTCACGCGAGGTCGGTGATTTTATCGTATGCCGGCGCGATGGCCTTTTCGCTTATCAACTGGCCGTTGACG
>JACDCP010000295.1 GCA_013817465.1 Gammaproteobacteria bacterium
GTGCCGTCCGAATCGAGGGCATAGCCTGGGATCGTCCCCGCGGGAATCCATCCGATACGCCGATACAGGTGTTCCGCCGCCTCTCCCCGCTTCGCATCCAGCGTCAGGAGGGTGAACCCGGCACGCCGCGCCGCGTCCTCTATAGTTTGCATCAGCCGGGTGCCCAGGCCTGTGCGGCGGCTCCGGCCATGTACCAGCAACTTCACAATTTCCGCGCGATGCGGCTGGTTCGGCGCCCAGGCCGGGTGGAGTTGAACGGTACCGACGATGCCGTCGACATCGCGAGCTACGAGGAAGATTGCACTGGAGCGGGACGCAGAAATGGCGCTTCGCCACCAGTCTTCAGCGCGCTCGAGCGTCAGAGGCGCGAGAAAACTGACGGCAGCGCCAGACTCGACCGCATCTACCAGAAGCTGAGCGAGAGCCCGGACATCGGAGTCAGCCACCGGCGGAAGCAATCGCTCGATCGAGTGCGCTTGCCTGGTCACGGCCGGCTGACGTTCGCGTTGAGCGCTTCGACAAACTCCTGCAGATTCCGGTTATAGGTTGCCGCATCGTCCCAGAAACAAGCGTGTCCGGCGTTCGCCATCATTCGAACTTCGGCATGGGCAATGCGAGACATCTGCTGATCGATGACCGCAGGTTTGACAATTGCATCATCGGCGCCATGTGTAATCAGCACGGGCTTTCGAATCTTCGGCAGAAGATCGTCATTGTCGAATGAGCGGGAAAACAGCGCCTGACGAACATACGCCGGAACCGAAGCGTTATATCCCAGCATCAGGTAGCGATCTTCGTCTGCGAGCTCGTGGGCAAAGCACAGGCGCAACAACGCGTCGAGAGCGCGCACGCTTTCCTGCGCGTCCGCGGAAAAGAAACCTGGCAGGAGGCCGAGAAAATCAGCAGTCAGGACGGACGCGGCCTCTTCGCTGCCAAGCTTGGTGACGCCGCCGACAAAGTTGAAACCGCGGACGTCGCGGTCACCGTAGTGCCGGAAATAGTCGAGGATGACGAGTGGTCCATATGAAAAACCACAGAGTATCGGATTATCGAGATTGAGTCCTTGTATAGCCGCGTGGACGTCATCCGCCCATAATTTCGAGTCAGAGTAGCCGTCGCAAGGCTTGTCCGAGCGGCCATGACCTCGCATATCCATCGCGACAAGCCGGAAGCTATCGGCCAGCCCGGAATTCATCTGTCGGGTCCAGGCGAGCCCGCACTGGGAAAAGCCATGGATAAACAGGATGGGCTGTCCCCTCGAGTTACCTGTTTCGACGAGGTGGAGTTGAGTGCCTCCTCCGCCTGTAATCATGTGACTCTTCATCATATTTCTCCGACTGACGGCTTACCGTCCGCAATGGGCAGCGGAGCCCGCGGCGCGGAGCGCCATCCGCTGCATGCTGTTGTTCGCCGACATCACCGCCCGGTCTCGTTCTTGATGAGAGCTTCGAGCTCCACTGGAACCGGCATGGGCTTGAACGGACTCACATTGGCGCCACCGGTGTTGCCTGCGGGCACCCATCCCAGTGCGGTCTTTGTCGCTGCGCCGATGATTCGAGTGATTTGTCCCAGACACTCACGGACGTTACGATGGCGTAAGGCCCAACGAAGCATGTGCCAGTGAACCCGCACATGCTGCACGGTAGAGGCTTGACCGAGGATGTGTGCTCGCTCTAAATGAGCAAAGGCGACTCCGCTGCCCCGAGCCTCGGCCTGAGCCGCGGCGCGTAACTCAACGTCAACGTGCGGACGAATGCGCTGGCCGAATGTGAGAGTATGCCGTTGCACCGGCGGATTATAATGCCTTCGCAGAGCCCAGGCTCGCATGTCCCTGTTCCCTGGTCCATCGTCTGGTTTAGCGGCAAAGACAGTCAAATCACGAACCCCATCATGACAACCAGGTCCTTTCTTTTGCTTGCCTGCCTGCTGGTGAGCCTTGCTGTCGGCACCCGGGCGGCCGCGGCTCCGCTGCCTTCGCTCGACTCGAACGAGCTGGCCGAGGGGCCCTACTCGTCGATGCACATGCTGCTCGAAAAGACCTTCCTCAAGATCGACGTCCTGACCGTCGACATGCGCTTCGGAAAGGAGATACATCCCCGATTGGTGCAGCTTGCGCGGGGCAATGCATATTCCGATGCACTGGGCGATCAGGTGGCACAGGTTGCTATCGGTGCTGACGACGCGCTGATCCAGTTGAGATTCGTGCGGGACGTCGCATTCGATCAGTGGACCGATAGCGTGCGCGAGAATCTTCAGCAGGTTCGCGCTGCCGGCCTGATCACGGCAAAGGTGCAACAGCAAGTCAGCCAGGGATTGCCGCAATGGTTCGCCCCACTGCGTAAGCGCGGTTACAAGGAAAACGACCGGTTCCTGTATCGGGTTCGACCGGATTCGGTGCGCACGGCCGTGGTTGCGGCCGACGGCAAGGTTCTCGTGGATCGGACGGAAAAGGACGAGCATGCCCCGCGCGTGGTGATGGCCGGCTACTTCGCGCCCGGAACCGACTTTCGTGAACCGCTGGTGCGCTCGCTGTTCGAGCCCGAAAGTGAGGATCAGGTCCGCGCGAATCGCTGAGCCGATGCCATCCGGGTATGCAGCGGAGTGTTCTCAGTCAGGGTTTGCTGTCATGCTCCAGGTTAATGACGACTTTTCCTCGAGCGTGCCCTTCTTCCAGATATCGGATAGCTTCGGGGACCTCACTCAGCCTGTAAGTCCTGTCGATGACCGGTGTGACCTTTCCGGCCTGCATGAGATCGCTTAGGATGTTCAGATCCTCCTGCTTCAGTTGCGCGAGAATCATGCCGAACTCCTGGCTCACGAACGGCGACAGCATGAGTGCCTTGATCGGACTGACCATGGGCCCGAGCCAGTTGCCGTCCGGTCCTCCGACGATGACGAAGATGCCCTCCGGATTCAGGACGCGCCTGTACGCCGACAACGGGTGATTCCCGACCATGTCCACTATCAGGTCGTAGCGGCGCCCGCTCCTGGTGAAATCCTCTTTGGTGTAGTCGAAGACGTGATCTGCGCCGATCGACCGGACCATTTCCACATTCCTCGTGCTGCAGACGCCGGTCACCTCCGCGCCGTATGACTTGGCGATCTGCACGGCGAACGTGCCGACACCTCCCGACGCGCCGTTGATCAGGACCTTCTGCCCCGCCCGAATCCGGCCCTTGTCGCGAAGTGCCTGCAAAGCGGTGGTTGCTGCAATGGATACGGCAGCCGCTTGCTCGAACGTCAGGTTGGCCGGTTTCAGCGCCAGTGCCCGATCCTCGCGAACCGTCACATACTCGGCGAA
>JACDCP010000083.1 GCA_013817465.1 Gammaproteobacteria bacterium
CAGGTCCGCGACAGCTTCCATGGCACGAGCAAACTCATCGCGCCGCTCGCGCTGACCATTTTCTGCTGGATCCTGCTCATGAACGCCATGGATCTGCTGCCCGTGGACCTGTTGCCTTTGGCAGCCGAAGGCGCCGGCGTGCCCTATCTCAAGGTCGTGCCGACGACTGACCTCAACGTGACCTTCGCCATGTCGATCACGGTATTCCTGCTGGTGATCTTCTACAGCATCAAGATCAAGGGTGCGCGCGGCTTTGCGAAGGAGCTGCTGTTCCACCCGTTCGGCAAGTGGCTGATGCCCGCCAACCTGCTCCTCAAGCTGGTCGAAGAGCTCGCCAAGCCGATTTCCCTCGCCTTGCGGCTTTTCGGCAATCTGTACGCCGGTGAGCTGATTTTCATTCTGCTCGCCCTATTCACGCTTGGAGCGGCTCTCGACCAGGCGAGCGCCTACGTCCCGTTCGTGGCGCAGGTGATTCTCGGCCTGGCATGGGCGATCTTCCATATCTTGATAATCACCCTGCAAGCCTTCATCTTCATGATGCTGTCCATCGTGTACCTGAGCATGGCGCACGAGGAACACTGACCCGTTTCAAAGTAAGTTTTTCCTTCGAGGAGACGACATGGAACTCGCAAATCTGATCGCCAATGTACAGGGCATGACGGCCGTCGCCGTCGGGCTCCTGATCGGCCTTGGCGCCATGGGCACCGCCATCGGCTTCGGCCTGCTCGGCGGCAAGTTTCTCGAGGGTGCCGCGCGGCAGCCCGAGATGGTGCCGATGCTACAGATCAAGATGTTCATTGTCGCGGGCCTGCTCGACGCAGTGACCATGATCGGCGTGGGCGTGGCGCTGTTTTTCACGTTCGCGAATCCTTTCCTGGCTCCTGTACAGGCAGCCGCCGGCGGCTGAAGGGTCGCCCGACCCGATGGCGACTGACAGAGGGAGCATCGAGTGAGCATCAATTTCACACTCATCGCGCAGATGGTCGTGTTCGCTCTGCTGGTGTGGTTCACCATGCGTTTCGTGTGGCCGATCATCCTCGGCGCCATGGAAGAGCGCAATCGCAAGATCGCCGACGGCCTGGCGGCGGCCGAGCAGGGCGAGCGGGATCTCGTCGAGGCCAAGGACAAGGCGGGCGACATTTTGAGCGAGGCGCGCGCGAAGGCAATCCAGATCGTCGAGCAGGCGAACCATCGCGCCAACGAGATCGTCGACGCAGCGAAAAGCACCGCGGTCGCCGAAGGCGAGCGCCTGGTTCATGCCGCTCACCAGGAAATAGAACACGAAACGCAGGCCGCGCGCGATGCATTGCGCCGGGAGGTAGCGGGCATTGCGCTGGCGGGCGCGAGCCGGCTGCTCGAGCGCGAGATCGATCCGCGCGCGCATGCCGACCTGCTCGACAGCCTCGCGGCCGGGATCCGGCCTGCCTGATGGCCGAGAAAATCACAATCGCACGGCCCTATGCCACCGCAGCTTTCGAGCTGGCACGAGAGCACGATGATCTCGACCAGTGGTCGCGGACCCTCGAGAATGCGGCGAACGTCGCCCGTGACGGACGCGTTCGCGAAATGCTCCTGAGCCCCACGGTCACGCCCGACGAGCTCGCTGGCCTTTTCGTGGGCATTTGCCGGGAATCCGGCGCCTGGGGCGGCAGCGTCGAGGAAATGGGTGACAACTTTCTGAGGCTGCTCGCCCACAACCGCCGGCTCGGGCTGCTGCCCGAGATCGCGGAGGTCTTCGACGCCATGAAGGCCGAGGTCGAGAACACGATCGAGGTCACGCTGGTTTCCGCGCGCGAAGTGGACGAGGCGCATCGAGCGAAGATCGTTCAGGCGCTCGGCTCCCGCCTCGGCCGTGACGTGCACCTGCATTGCGAGATCGACGAGAGCCTGATCGGCGGCGCTATCGTGCGGGCCGAGGATCTGGTGATCGACGGCTCGATGCGCGGCCGGCTGGAGAAGCTGGCCGGCGCAATGGCTTACTGACAGGGGTTATTCATGTCCATCAAGGCATCGGAAATCAGCGAGCTCATCAAGGCGCGCATCGAGAAATTCCAGGCGCCGTCGGAAGCCCGCAATATCGGCACCGTCATCACCGTGACCGACGGCATCGTGCGCATCCATGGCCTGGCCGATGCAGCCTACGGTGAAATGCTCGAGTTCCCGGGGGATACCTTCGGCCTCGCGCTCAACCTCGAGCGCGATTCGGTCGGCGCAGTCGTGCTGGGCGACTACAAGCACATCAGCGAGGGCGACACGGTCAAGACCACGGGCCGCATCCTCGAGGTGCCGGTCGGCGAGGCCCTACTCGGCCGCGTCGTCGACTCGCTCGGCCGCCCGATCGACGGCAAGGGCCCGATAGAGACCAGCGCCACGTCGCCGATCGAAAAAGTCGCGCCGGGCGTCATCTACCGCCAGTCGGTGAGCCAGCCCGTGCAGACGGGGCTCAAGGCCATCGACGCCATGGTGCCGATCGGCCGCGGCCAGCGCGAGCTCATCATCGGCGATCGCCAGACCGGCAAGTCGGCGGTGGCGATTGACACGATCATCAATCAGAAAGGCACCGGCATCAAATGCATCTATGTGGCGATCGGACAGAAGGCCTCGTCGATTGCTAACGTGGCCGGCAAGCTCGAGCAGCATGGCGCCATGGAGCACACCATCGTGGTTGCCGCGAGCGCCTCGAAGTCGGCCGCCATGCAGTACATTGCGCCGTACTCGGGCTGCGCGATGGGCGAATACTTCCGCGACAAGGGTGAGGATGCGCTGATCATCTACGACGACCTGACCAAGCAGGCCTGGGCTTACCGGCAGGTGTCTTTGCTCCTGCGACGCCCGCCGGGCCGCGAGGCTTATCCGGGCGACGTGTTCTACCTGCACTCGCGGCTGCTCGAGCGCTCTGCCCGCGTCAATGCGAACTTCGTCGAACAGGCGACCGAAGGCAAGGTCAAGGGCAAGACGGGCTCATTGACCGCGCTGCCAATCATCGAGACCCAGGCCGGTGACGTCTCGGCCTTCGTGCCGACCAACGTGATTTCGATCACTGACGGCCAGATCTATCTGGAGTCGGATTTGTTCAACGCCGGCATCCGCCCGGCCATCAACGCGGGCCTTTCGGTTTCGCGCGTCGGCGGCGCGGCGCAGACGAAGATCATCAAGAAGCTCGGCGGCGGTGTGCGCCTCGCCCTCGCGCAGTTTCGCGAGCTCGCGGCCTTCGCTCAGTTCGCCTCGGATCTCGATCAGGCCACGCGCCGCCAGCTCGAGCGCGGCCGGCGCGTCACCGAGCTCATGAAGCAGAAGCAGTACTCGCCGCTGTCCGTGGCGGAGATGGCGCTCTCGCTGTTCGCCGTCAACGAGGGCTACCTCGACGAGGTCGACGTCAACAAGGTCGTCGATTATGAATCTGCGCTGCACGCGCACGTGCGCACGAATCACCCGGACATCCTCGAGCAGATCAACGAGACGGGCGACTACGACGACGAGATCCAGGCGGGTCTGCGCAAGGCACTGGACGACTTCAAGGCGACAGGCGCGTACTGAGTCGGCAAAATGGCAGTCGGCAAGGAAATCCGCACCCAGATCAAGAGCGTGCGCAACACGCAGAAGATCACCAAGGCCATGGAGATGGTGGCCGCGAGCAAGATGCGCAAGGCTCAGGACCGCATGGCCCTGTCACGGCCCTACGCGGACAAGATCCGCACCGTGATCGGGCATCTGAATCAGGCCAATCCGGATTACCGGCATCCATTTCTCATCGAACGCGAGGAAAGACGCGTCGGTTACATCGTCGTCAGCACCGACCGTGGCCTGTGCGGAAGCCTGAACGTCAACCTGTTCAAGACCGTGCTGAGCGAGATCCGGTTCTGGCAGGACAAAGGCGTCGAGGTAGAGCTCTGCCTGATCGGCGCGAAAGGCGTGAACTTCTTCCGCCGTCTGAACGTGCCGATCATCGCCCAGGTTACGCATCTCGGAGACCGGCCGCACGTGGCGGATCTGATCGGCACGGTCAAGGTCATGCTCGACGCCTACATCGAAGGCCGTCTGGACCGCGTCTTCCTGATGCACAACCGCTTCGTGAATACCATGAGCCAGCAGCCGCTCGGCTTGCGGCTGCTGCCGGTCGAGACGCTGGACAAGGAGCAGCTCCAGGAGCACTGGGATTACATCTACGAGCCGAGCGCGGCGGAGCTGCTGGACGGCGTGCTGATGCGTTACATCGAATCGCAGGTTTATCGCGGCGCTGTGGAGAACGTGGCCTGCGAGATGGCGGCGCGCATGGTGGCGATGAAGAGCGCCACCGACAACGCCGGCGACCTGATCGAGGAATTGCAGCTCATATACAACAAGGCGCGGCAGGCCGCCATTACCCAGGAAATTTCCGAGATCGTCGGCGGAGCCGCCGCGATCCACGCATAAGGGAAATGGGGACATTCCTGATTTCCATCTTCGAAAAACGCCTGGTTGCCGCAATCGTGGAAATCAGGAATGTCCCGATTTTCCTCGGCAACAGCCTGCGGCGCACCTTTTGACCTTAAGGATATCGAGCATATGAACACAGGAGAGATCGTCCAGGTGATCGGTACCGTGGTGGACGTCGAGTTTCCGCGGGAGTCGATGCCGCACATATACGATGCGCTCAGGCTTGAGGACGAAGACCTCACCTTCGAAGTGCAGCAGCAGCTCGGTGACGGTGTCGTGCGCACCATCGCCATGGGCCCGTCCGAAGGCCTGAAGCGCGGCGTCAAGGTGACGAACACGGGCGCGCCGATTTCCGTGCCGGTCGGCACCGCGACGCTCGGGCGCATCATGGACGTGCTCGGCCGGCCGATCGACGAGGCGGGCCCGATCGAAACCGACGAGCGCTGGCCGATCCACCGTGAGGCGCCGAGCTACGAGGATCAATCGGCGAGCTCGGAGCTGCTCGAGACCGGCATCAAGGTCATCGACCTGCTCGCGCCGTTCAACAAGGGCGGCAAGGTCGGTCTGTTCGGCGGCGCCGGAGTCGGCAAGACGGTGAACATGCTGGAGTTGATCCGCAACATCGCCCTCGAGCACTCAGGCTACTCGGTGTTCGCCGGCGTCGGCGAGCGCACGCGCGAGGGCAACGACTTTTATCACGAGATGAAGGACTCGGACGTCCTCGATAAGGTGGCGCTGGTGTTCGGCCAGATGAACGAGCCATCGGGCAATCGTCTGCGCGTCGGCCTGTCGGGGCTCACCATGGCTGAGTACTTCCGCGACGAAGGCCGCGACGTCCTGCTGTTCATCGACAACATCTATCGTTACACACTCGCGGGCACCGAGGTGTCGGCCCTGCTCGGGCGCATGCCTTCGGCGGTGGGTTACCAGCCGACGCTCGCCGAGGAGATGGGGGTGTTGCAGGAGCGCATCACATCGACCAAGAAGGGCTCGATCACCTCGATCCAGGCAGTCTATGTGCCGGCAGACGATTTGACCGACCCGTCGCCGGCCACGACCTTCGCGCACCTCGATGCGACGGTCGTGCTCTCGCGCAGCATCTCCGAGCTCGGCATCTATCCGGCGGTCGACCCGCTCGACTCCACGAGCCGCCAGCTCGATCCGCTGGTCGTCGGGCAGGAGCATTATGACGTAGCACGCTCCGTGCAGAGCGTATTGCAGAGCTACAAGGAACTGCAGGACATCATTGCGATCCTGGGAATGGACGAGCTGTCCGAAGAGCAGAAGCTCACCGTGCATCGCGCGCGAAAGATCCAGCGCTACCTGTCGCAGCCGTTCTTCGTCGCTGAGGTGTTCACAGGCAAACCCGGAAAGTACGTGTCGCTCAAGGACACGATCCGCGGCTTCAAGGCGATCGTCGCGGGCGAATACGATCACTTGCCCGAGCAGGCGTTCTACATGGTCGGCGCGATTGAAGAGGCCGAAGAACGCGCGAAAGAGCTTTCGTAGGGCGGGCTTCAACCCGCCATTCGACGTAACCGTCACACCGGATAAGCCATGGCCTCCACCATCCACGTCGACATCGTCAGCGCCGAAGGCGAAATCTTCGCCGGCGACGCGAGCATGGTCTACGCGCCGGCCGAAATGGGCGAAATCGGCATTGCGCCACGACATGCGCCGCTGCTGACTGGCCTCAAGCCGGGTGAAGTGCGCGTCGAAACGCCGGACGGCGAGATGCAGTACTTCTACGTCTCCGGCGGCGCAATCGAAGTGCAGCCGCATCTCATCACGGTGCTCGCGGACACTGCGGCACGAGCCAAGGACATCGATGAGGCCGCAGCGCTCGAAGCCAAGCGCCGCGCTGAGGAAGCGCTGCAGGACCGCGAGGCGAAGATCGACGTCGCGCGTGCCCAGGCCGAGCTCGCCGAAGCCATGGCGCAGCTCCGCGCGATCGAGCGCCTGCGCAAGAACCTGAAGCGCGGCGGCTGACGCATACAACGACGGAATGCTGCAGGGCCGGACTCGTCCGGCCATTCCCCGTTCGGTTCGCCTTCCATTCCGTCCCTCGCGATCTTCGCCGCCGCTACGCCAATATCGGCGATAATCGTCACTCGCGCGTAACCGGAGTGACTTTCCCATGGCTGTGAGCACGATTATCCTGGCCGCTGGCCAGGGCACGCGCATGCACTCTGATCTGCCCAAAGTCTTGCAGCCCCTCGCGGGTCGGCCCCTGCTTGCGCACGTTATTGAACTCGCCGAGGGGGTCGGCGGCGACGCTGTTTACGTCGTCTATGGGCACGGCGGCGAGCAGGTACGCGAGGCGCTTGCAGACCACGACGTGCGCTGGGTTCCGCAGGCTGAGCAGTTTGGCACCGGGCATGCCGTTATGCAGGCGATGCCCGACATCCCCGACGAGCATCTCGTGCTCGTGCTGTACGGAGACGTGCCGCTCGTTTCCAGGCTTACGTTGGGCGCGCTATTGAAGGCTGCCGGCGACGACGTGCTGGCAGTGCTCACGACCGAGCACGGAGATCCGACCGGTTATGGGCGCATCGTGCGAGGGGAGGACGCAAGCGTTCGGCGGATCGTTGAAGAGAAGGATGCGAGCCCGGAAGTGGCAGCGATCCGTGAAATCAATACGGGGCTGCTCGCGAGTCCGGCCGCGAGGCTGCGAAAGTGGCTCGATGCGCTCGACAAGGACAACACGCAGCGCGAGTATTATCTGACCGACATCGTCGCACTGGCCGTTGCCGACGGCTGCACCGTGAATGCTGTGCGGACGCCGGCCTCGGACGAAGTGCTCGGCGTCAACGACAAGCTGCAGCTTGCCGAAGTGGAATCGGCTTACCGCGCACGCAAGGCTCGCGAGCTCATGCAGGCCGGCGTGACGTTGTCCGATCCGGTGCGCATCGACGTGCGCGGCACACTCGCCTGTGGTCGCGACGTGTTCATCGATATCAACGCGGTGTTCGAAGGCGACGTCACGCTCGGCGACCGTGTGCGCATCGGGCCGAACGTGCTCATTCGCGACAGCGAGCTCGGTGACGATGTCGAAGTGCGGCCCTGTAGTCTGATCGACGGTGCCGTGGTCGCAGCCGGCTGCACCATCGGACCGTTCGCGCGGCTTCGCCCCGGCACGCAGCTCGCCGAAAGCGCCCGGATCGGCAACTTCGTCGAGATCAAGCAGAGCGACATCGGCGCGTGCAGCAAGGTCAACCATCTGAGCTACATCGGCGATACGACCATTGGCCGTGACGTCAATGTCGGTGCCGGAACGATCACCTGCAACTACGACGGCGCAAACAAGCACCGCACAGAAATCTGCGACGGCGCTTTTATCGGCTCAGGCGTCGAGCTGATTGCGCCGGTCATGATTGGGGCCAACGCGACCATCGGCGCCGGTTCCACGATCTCCAAAAATACCGAGGCGGGGAAGCTCACTATGGCCCGCTGCCGCCAGGCCACCGTTCCGGGATGGAAGCGTCCCACAAAAAAATAAACGTTCGGAATGTCGATTCCCGATACTCGCGCGCCCCGGTCGGTCGGCGGTAGAATGATCGGCCTCATTCAAACGGGTTGGATCTTTCATGTGCGGAATCGTCGGAGCCGTCGCCGAGCGCAACGTCGTGCCTATTCTCATGGAGGGCCTGCGCCGCCTGGAATACCGCGGTTACGACTCGGCCGGCATCGCCGTGCTCAACGGCTCCCGCGAAATCCTGCGCGCGCGCAGCGAAGGCAAGGTCACTAAACTGCAGGAGGCGATCGACAAGGCACAGCCGCGCGGCAATACCGGCATCGCGCACACGCGATGGGCAACGCATGGCGTGCCCAGCGAACGTAATGCACACCCGCATCTATCGAACGGCACGATCGCCGTCGTTCACAACGGCATCATCGAGAACTACGAGCCGCTGCGTGAGGCGCTGAAAGGCCTCGGTTACGAATTTCTGTCGGAGACCGATACCGAGGTTGTCGCCCATCGCATCCACTATCATTCCCAATCGAGTGTGGACCTGTTCGCCGCCGTGCGCGCCACGGTCGCGGAGCTGAGCGGAGCGTATGCGCTGGCGGTCATGAGCGAATCCGACCCGGATTGCGTCGTGCTCGCCCGCTGCGGCTGTCCGATCGTTGTCGGTCTCGGCATCGACGAGAACTTCGTGGCCTCGGACGTCTCGGCCCTCCTGCCGGTCACACGCCAGTACATCATCCTGGAAGAAGGCGACGTCGCGGAGATTCGCAGGCAGGGCGTCAAGGTGCTCGATCGCGACGGCAAGCATGTCGAGCGGGCGGTCAGGGAAAGCCAGCTCACTGCAGACGCCGTCGAGCGCGGCGAGTTCCGCCATTACATGCTCAAGGAAATCCACGAGCAGCCGGAAGCGGTGGCGCAGACCCTGGAGGAACGCGTCAGCAACGGTCGAGTGCTGCCTGCGGTCTTCGGACCGGCGGCCGCCGCCATCTTTCAGGGAACGCGCGCCGTGCACATCGTCGCCTGTGGCACGAGCTACCACGCCGGACTCATCGCGCGTTATTTGATCGAGGAGTTGTGCAGCATTCCGTGCACGGTCGAGATCGGGAGCGAGTATCGTTACCGCTCGCCGCTCGTTCCGGACAAGGCGTTGTTCGTAACCATTTCCCAGTCGGGCGAAACGGCGGATACCCTGGCCGCGCTCCGCGCCGCGCAGAATCTCGGTTATCTCGGCACGCTTGCGATCTGCAACGTCGCCGAAAGCTCGCTGGTGCGCGAGTCGGAGCTCGTGCTCATGACGCGCGCGGGCCCGGAGATCGGTGTTGCGTCGACGAAGGCGTTCACCACGCAGCTCGCGGCGCTGGGCCTGCTCGCCGTATCGCTGGCAAAGATCAACGGTCTCGATGCGGGGCGCGAGCGCAGGCTCGTCGCCGAGCTCATGGCCATTCCGGCGCTGATTCAGAAAACCCTGGGCATGGACGCTGGAATCGCCGAGCTCGCGGAGCATTTTGCAGAGAAGCAGCATGCGCTGTTTCTCGGCCGCGGCGCCATGTATCCGGTGGCCATGGAAGGGGCGCTCAAGCTCAAGGAGATTTCCTACATCCATGCCGAGGCGTATCCGGCCGGAGAGCTCAAGCATGGCCCGCTTGCGCTGGTCGACGCGGAAATGCCGGTGATCGCGGTCGCGCCGAACAATGCGTTGCTGGAAAAGCTCAAGTCGAACCTCCAGGAAGTGCGCGCGCGCGGGGGCCAGCTCTATGTTTTCGCCGATCAGGATGTCGGCATCGAGAGCGCCGACGGGATGACGGTCCTGCACATGCCTGCGCACATCGAAGCCTCGCAGGAGCCGATCCTTTACACCATCCCGCTGCAGCTACTTGCGTATCACGTCGCCGTGCTCAAGGGCACCGACGTCGATCAGCCGCGCAATCTCGCGAAGTCGGTGACCGTCGAGTAGCTGCAGGTCTCGAGTCATTGAGCGAAAATGCAAACAGCAGGGCCGGTCGGGAAGGACCGGACACAGGTCCGCGCGTCGTCATCGTCGGCGCGGGCTTTGCCGGGCTGGCAGCGGCCGCCGGCCTCGGCGGCGCGCCCGCGCGCGTCACGCTGATCGACCGCCAGAATTATCATCTGTTCGTGCCGCTGCTCTACCAGGTGGCGACGGCGGGTTTGTCGCCTGCCGACATTGCGGAGCCGATCCGGCGCATCCTGCGCCGTCACCGCAATATCGATGTGCTGCTCGGCGAGGTCGCCGGCGTGGACACCACGGCCCGGCGGGTCCGGCTGGCCGATGATCGGGAGATCGAATACGACTTTCTCGTCATCGCCACGGGGTCCCGGCAAAGCTACTTCGGTCACGCCGAATGGGAACGGCATGCTCCGGGTTTGCGGACCATCGATGATGCCCGCGAGATCAGGAGCCGGGTGCTGCTGGCATTCGAGCGCGCGGAAATGTGCCTGGACGCCGCCGAGCGAGTGCGCCTGATGACCATCGTCATCGTCGGCGGCGGGCCGACCGGCGTGGAGCTGGCAGGGGCCGTCGCGGAGCTCGCCCGGCATACTCTCAGCCGCGACTTTCGCAACATCGATCCGCGCACCGCTTCCGTGCGCTTGATCGAGGCCGGCCCGCGCCTGCTGCCGGCCTTCCCGCCGAAGCTGTCGGAATACGCCAGATCTGCGCTCGAGCGCCTCGGCGTAGAGGTGAGCACGGGCGCGATGGTCGAAGCGGTGCACGCGCAAGGCGTCACCGTCGGTGGGCAGCCCATCGCTGCCGCCACGGTGCTCTGGGGGGCGGGCGTTGCGGCGTCGCCCGCAGGGCGCTGGCTCGGCGTCGAGACCGACGGGGCCGGGCGGGTCCGGGTCGGAAAGACGCTGGAGGTGCCCGCCTTGAACGGCGTTTTCATGCTCGGGGACAGCGCGGTTTTCGAGGATGACCAAGGCCGGCCGCTGCCCGGACTGGCGCAGGTCGCAAAGCAGCAGGGCCAGCATCTGGGCCGGCAGCTAAGGCGCCATCTGAGCGATGGCCGGCCCATGCAGCCGTTTCGATTCCGCAAT
>JACDCP010000296.1 GCA_013817465.1 Gammaproteobacteria bacterium
TCGCCGACTTCGGCCGGCTTCGCCTGCGGGGCAGGCTCGCCTGGGTCCTCTGGGGGTTCGTGCACGTGTATCTGCTGGTCGGCTTCGAGCACCGGCTGCTGGTTGTCGTCCAGTGGTTCTGGGCCTGGGCAACCTACGGGCGCGGCGCGCGCCTGATCACGCGGTAAGCAAGGTGATCATCAGGCGAGACTTGCCCCCGACTTGAGCGGCGAGCCGGGAGCGGCTTTGCTGGACTTGAAAGTAGTGTTCGCGGTCATCGGCCGACGACGCTTGTCCACAGCACCGCGAACACCAGCGCTGACAAAGTCACAGGTATCCCCACTCGCGCAAAGTCGCCAAAACCGAGCCACACTCCATTCTGACGCGCGCGCTCAGCGACGATGATATTGGCGAGGCTGCCTGTGAGCAGCAGATTGCCGGCCAGAGTCGCGAAGAGCGCCAGATTGCGCAGTACCTCCGGCGCGAGCTCAGGAATGACCGACAACAGCAGCACGACGGCTGGCACATTGCCGATCGTGTTGCCGGCGACGAGCGCGAATCCGGCGAGGCCGGACGGCGATACATGCAGCAGGCCGCGCTGTTCGAGCACGCCGATCCATTCCCCCGTTGCCGGCAGCGCGCCGAGGGTCGCGGTCACGGCGAACAGACTGGCGATCAGCACGAGAAGCGATCCATCCACCTGGGCAAAGGCCTTTGGCGTCGGATAGAAAGGGTCGAGCATCAGCACCACTGCGATCCCGAGCACGATGATCGCGCGTTGCTCGCCGCCGAATGCCATGCCGAGCACAACCAGGATCACTGCCGCGAGCGCAACCGCGATGCGTGACCGGTCTATCGGCAGTGAGCTGCCATCCATGGCGGCGATGTCCGGCGCGAGCAGCGCCGCGCGCCAAACCCGCGCGACGATCAAACATACGATCGATAAACAGACGAGCGCCGGGACGGCGGCGAAGGCCAGGTAGCCCAGGAAATCCAGCCCACCGATCTCGCCGATGAGAATGTTCTGCGGGTTGCCGATCAGGGTGGCGGCCGAGCCGCCATTCGCGCCCATCGCGCAGGCCAGGAGGTAAGGGCGCGCATCGAGGCCGCGTGCGCGTGTAAGGGCAACAAGCACGGGGACGAGCGAGAACACCACGATGTCGTTTACCAGCATCATGGAAAGTACGCCGGCCAGAGCAGTCACGAGCGCGAGCAGGCCGCGCGGCCCGATGCGAGCGTGGCCGAGCTTCGCGCCGAGCGCGACGAAGCCACCCGCCGCGATGAAATAGCCCGCGATCAGCATGAGCGCGAACAGCAGCAGCAACGTGGGCCAGTCGATGGCCGCGACGAGCCCGCTGAAATCGAGCGCGCCACCCACGAGTAGCGCGGCGACTCCGGCCAGCGCCATCCCGGTCCGGTCGAGACCGATCTGCGGCACCCGGCCGGCGGCCATGCCGACATACACGGCCAGAAAAACGATCACAACGAAAAATTCCATGGCAGTCGCAGACTTCGCTGTGATACTCCGCGCAGCGGTCAGCGCTCGCGGCGGCTGGCGATCGGCAGGGACTTCCCGAGTGGCAGCATTCGGGTGTGCGGCTCAGGCTGCAGCGTGATGTGCTCGATCCCGAAGTGTCTTGTCAGCATGTCAGACAGGCGGTCGATGATCGCGGGCCAGCCGGCCATGTCGGCAATGCGCACGTGCGCGGACAGCGAGAACGACACCGACGAGAGCGTCCAGATGTGCAGGTCGTGCACTTCGCGCACGCCCTCCACACCGGCCATCGCCCGGCCGACCTCGTGATAGTCGATCTCGCGCGGCACGCCTTCGAGCAGGACGTGCACCACGTCGCGCAGCAGCCGGAAGCTCGACACCAGGATCAGCAGGCTGATGAGGACGGAAAGGAGCGGATCGATCGGCAGCCATCCGGTGAAATAAATGACCACGCCCGCAGCCAGCGCGCCGACCGACCCGAACAGGTCGCCCAGCACGTGGAGCATGGCGGCGCGAATATTCAGGGTCTGCTCGCCGCGGCTCAGTATGAAAGCCACGCCGGCGTTGACGAGCAGACCGATAAACGCGATCACCATGACCGCCAGGCCGGTGACCGGCTGGGGGGCCTGTAAGCGCTGAAAGGCAGCCATGCAGATCGCCACCACCACCGCGACCATGAACAGCGCATTGACCAGCGCGCCGATCACCTCGGCGCGCTGCAGGCCGTAGGAATGCCGGTGACTTGGCGGCTTGCGGGCTATCCGGACGGCGAGTGCACCGAGGGCGAGCGCCGAGGAGTCGGTGAGCATGTGCGCGGCGTCGCCGAGCAGCGCGAGCGAGCCGGACAGCCAGCCGCCGATCGCCTCGACGATAGCGAATGCCGTTGTGAATGCGAGTGCGGCCAGCAACCTGCCGCTGCCGCTGCCGGTGAGGTGATGTCTGTGCTCAGAGTGTGTGGCCATGCGCTCGATCGTCGCGACAGAAAATGGGGACATTCCTGATTTCGTCGGGTGCCGGCCGCCTGCGTTTTCACTTGTGGCCTGAAATCAGGAATGTCCCCATTTTCTCATCAGTCCAGCCGCTTGCGGAAGCGCAGGATCGCGAGCGTCACGGTGACGGCGAAAAAACCCGCCAGCGCATACACGGGCGTCATCAGCTCGGGCAGGCCGGCGCCGCGCAGCAGAATACCGCGCACGAGCCGCACGAAATGCGTGAGCGGCAGGATTTCCGCGATCCATTGCGCCACCCGCGGCATGCCGGCGAACGGGAACATGAAACCGGACAGCAGGATCGACGGCAGGAACGTGAACACGGTGAGCTGCATGGCCTGGAATTGTGTTTGCGCGAGTGTCGAGATCAGCAGGCCGAGCGACAACGCCGCAGCGATGAACAGCAGCGAGGCGAGATACAGGTCGATGAGACTGCCGCGGACAGGCACATCGAAAAGCCAGACGCCGGCAGCGAGGATGATCGTGACCTGGATCAGTCCGATGAGGACGTAGGGCGCGATCTTCGCCAGCATGAGCTCCGGCGTTGCGACGGGCGTGGTGATGAGCAGCTCGAGGTTGCCGCGCTCGCGTTCGCGGACGATGGCGATAGCGGTAAATAGGACCATGGTGAGATTGAGGATTACGCCGATCAGGCCGGGCACGATCTGCACTGCAGAGCGCCGCTCGGGGTTGTAATAAGTGCGCACTTCGAAGACCGGGGAATCTTCCTCGCGCACGACGAGCCTGTCCGGCGCCGGCAGCTCGGTAAGCCCGCGCGCGATGCCTTCGATAACGGGATCGCTGCCGTCGAC
>JACDCP010000297.1 GCA_013817465.1 Gammaproteobacteria bacterium
GATCCTGTTCGTCCTGCACGCCAACGCGCGTCTGTTCCGCCTGATCAAAGTCAGCCGGCTTCTTCATTTATTCTTCTTCGCATACGTCGGACTCATCGTCTACGAGCTGGATCTGCTCGGTTACATCTGATCGATCGAGCCAATGTTCGAGCCGCCGGATCCCGGCCTCGGAATCGCGAGGTCACACCTTTCCGATCAGCAGATAATCAGGTACTTACTTGCATGTCGCTGTTCTGGTAGTCAATATCAGAACGGTGGCTGAGGCCGCCGCACTTGCAGGCGCGAAGGCCGACCTGTGCTGCTGCTCCGTAGCGGAGCAGTCGCAGGAGCCGTTCTCGAGGAGCATCTGAGATTGAGCAAGTCGCCGCTCTGGATGGATCTACCGTGGTTCGGCCGGGGCGAGGATCTGGCGCTCGCGTTGATGCGGCTGACGGTCGGCGCATTCCTCGTCTGGGGCGCATGGGACAACATGGTAAGCGCCGCCCGCATGGACGAGTTCGAGGCCTTCCTGGCAGCGCACGGATTCGCGGCACCGGCGTTTCTGGCGCCGCTTTCAGTCTGGGCGCAGTTTGTCTGCGGTCTGGCACTCATCGTGGGACTACTCACCCGGTGGGCCGGCTTGATATGCGCCTTCAACTTCGTGGTCGCCGTGATCATGGTCGACGGTCCGAACGGCATTCGCGCAGCGTTTCCCGCGACTATATTGGCGTTGCTCGGCCTATACTTCGCGACCCGCGGTTCAGGGCGGTTGTCAATCGATGAGATTTTGCGCCGGCGCAACGACACGGTCCAGGGAGGCGTTGGCAGCCGCTCTAAATCGCCTTCAGAGGATTTGTGAGGGCAAATGGGATCTGGCGCACGCCTGCGCGTTTTCCCTATTCGAACGCGTTGGGCTAGAATAACCGTCCTTTCCCGCACCTATATGAATGGACAATAGCCTGCCTGACCGCGCGCGAGGGAATGCAGCCAAACGCGGCCGCAACTCATGACCAAGTCCCTCAAAGCGCGATACGCATCGAGCCCGCTGTTCGGCGGCAATGCGCCGTACATCGAGCGGCTTTATGATGTGTTTCTGACCGATCCCGACTCCGTTGCGCCGCCCTGGCGCGAACACTTCGAGCAGATTTCAAACGGCGCAGACGGCGAGATTGCGCACCGACCGATGCGCCAGGCGGCGGCGGTGCGACGCGCAGCCGCACAACCTGCGTCAGCCGTGGCCGGCGCCTCTTCACATCAGGCGTTCGAAAAGCAGGCAGCGGTCTCGCGCCTCATTCAGACCTGGAGCTTGCGCGGCCATCAGACCGCGGACATCGATCCGCTCGGCCTCATGGAGCGGCATACGCCCCGCGTGCTCGAGCTGAGCCACTTCGGACTCACCGAAGCGGACCTCGACAGCGAGTTCTCCGCCAGCGGTCTGGCCGGCACTGCCGCCCATACGGACATGACGCTGCGCGATATCCTCGCGCTGCTCGAACGAATTTACGCTGGAAAAATCGGCGCGGATTTCGCACACGTGTCACGTTCCAAGGAGCGGCTTTGGTTGCGTGAACGACTGGAGTCGGGGCTCGTCGCAGAAATCCTGGGCGACGACGAGAAACGCGTTCTGCTTGCGAGCCTCACGCGTGCCGAGGGCATCGAGCGCTATCTGCACACCCGTTTTGTCGGCCAGAAGCGGTTCTCGCTCGAAGGCGGCGAAAGCCTCACGCCGATGCTCGAGGATCTCATTCAGCACGGCGGCGAACGCGACGTGCACGAGATCATCATCGGCATGGCGCACCGTGGCCGCATCAACGTGCTGGTCAACGTGCTCGGCAAGTCGCCGGAGCACCTGTTCTCCGAGTTCGAGGGCCACTACGATCCGAAGGCGCAGCCGGGCTCCGGAGACGTCAAATATCACATGGGCTTTTCCGCCGACGTGGAGACGCCCGGGGGCAACGTGCACGTCGCGCTGGCGTTCAATCCCTCGCATCTCGAAATTGTCGATCCCGTCGTGGAGGGATCGGTGCGGGCGCGCCAGGACCGGCGTGACGACAAGGAACGAAACACCGTTGTGCCGGTGTTGATCCACGGTGACGCGGCGTTCGCGGCGCAAGGCGTCGTCATGGAGACGCTGCAGATGTCGCAGACGCACGGTTTTACGACCGGCGGCACGATTCACATCATCTGCAACAACCAGATCGGCTTCACCATCAGCGACCCGCGCGACGCACGTTCGACGCCGTACTGCAGCGACGTTGCGAAGATGATCGAAGCGCCGGTGTTCCACGTGAATGCCGACGATCCGGAGGCTGCGCTGTTCGTTATGCGGCTGGCGCTTGCCTATCGTCAGACTTTCCACAAAGACGTGGTCATCGACCTCGTCTGCTATCGGCGCCACGGGCACAACGAAGCAGATGAACCTGCGGCGACCCAGCCGATCATGTACGACGTCATCCGCAAGCATCCGCCGGTGCGCAAGATCTACGCGGACAAGCTGATCGAAGCGGGTGTCGTTAGCGATGAGGACGTGCAGGAACTCAGCGACCGCTATCGGGCGGGCCTCGATGAAGGCTTGTTGCGCACGGACAAGGTCATCAGCTCCGCGGGCAACAAGTTCACCGTCGACTGGAACCTGCATCGCGAGGCCGATTGGGAAAAGAAATTCGATACCGGCGTAACCGGCAAGGACGTCGCGCGTTACGCGCAGGCCATTACCGGGCTGCCGGATGGCTTTAAGCTGCATCCGCGCGTCGCACGCATTATCGAGGACCGCCGGAAAATGGCGGCGGGCGAGCAACCGATGGATTGGGGCTTCGCCGAGTCAATGGCCTATGCGAGCCTGCTCGACGAAAGTTACGGCGTTCGACTAACCGGTCAGGACACGGCCCGCGGCACTTTTTTTCACCGCCATTCGGAGCTGCACGATATCGCAACCGGGTCGATCCACGTGCCGCTGCAGCATGTCAGCGACAGTCAGGCCGCTTTCATTGTCATCGATTCGCTGCTCTCGGAAGAGGCGGTGGTCGGCTTCGAGTACGGCTACAGCACGACCGACCCGGACACGCTCGTGATCTGGGAAGCCCAGTTCGGCGATTTCGTGAACGGGGCGCAAGTGGTCATCGACCAGTTCATTTCCTCGGGCGAAGCCAAGTGGGGCCGCCTGTCCGGGCTAACGCTCTTTCTGCCGCACGGCTACGAGGGGCAGGGGCCGGAGCATTCCTCGGCGCGCCTCGAGCGGTTCCTGCAGCTTTGCGCCGAGCACAACATGCAGGTC
>JACDCP010000084.1:0-9141 GCA_013817465.1 Gammaproteobacteria bacterium
GTACAGCACCCCCTATGACGCGAAGCTGGATCCTGACGCATTTTTCACTTTTGGTGAGTACTGGAACTTGGCGGAGTGGGGGCTGCCGGCAGAGGTGGTCGAGCCGGTTGGCTTCAAGTACATACTGGACAGACGGGCACGCTTCCCGGGCGGCGCAGCCCGCCGGGGCTCGAAAGTGATGCTCGTGTCCCAGCCGCACATTTCGCGAGCTTTGGGAGCGGTATTCGGCACCGTGGTCAAGCACCGCCCGGACGTTCAGTTTATCCTGAAGCTGCATCCGCAGGACGTCGACCGCTGGTGGGAACGGTACCCGTGTGGACGGGAGATGAATGTCCAAGTCCCTGTAGAGCCGTCATCCGATCTTTATGCTCTTTTCGCCGAATGCAGATGCGTGATCGGATACGACTCCACTGTCCTCTTCGAGGCATCTTTTTTTGGCCTGGCTGTCGGCATATTGAATCTGGATGGCAGGAATCGCTGCTCGGCGCTCGAGTTCGATGGGCGCTATAATTTCCACGAAATCCGCGATCCCGGGCAGATCGATGACTTGTTGGGCGCAGAGCAAAGTTCGTGTGAATATGACGCCAACCCATTCTTTGCCGCATTCGACAAAGCCCGCTTCCAGCGCCTCATGGGGATCGTGGCGTAGGCTGCGCATGTCAAAAGCGGGTCTGTGACTGATGCTGTAAAACGTGGCATGGATGTCGTGCTGTCCGCGACGATGCTGGTCATCCTGTCGCCACTTCTGCTCACGATAGCAGCCATCGTGCTCGTGGATCTGGGTCTACCGGTTTTCTTCCGGCATACCCGGCCGGGCTTGCGTGGCGTGCCCTTCTCGCTGATCAAGTTCAGGACGATGCGGGAACTCAGGGACATCGATGGACGGCTGCTCGCGAATGAGGTGCGCTTGACCAGGATCGGAAGGTTTCTGCGCTCGACGAGCCTCGATGAATTGCCGGAGCTATGGAATGTGCTCAAGGGTGATATGAGCCTGGTCGGCCCCAGACCGCTGCTCATCGAGTATTTGCCCATGTATACGGCAACCCAGTCGCGGCGACACGAAGTACGTCCGGGAATCACGGGTTGGGCGCAGGTGAACGGGCGCAACACCGTGTCCTGGGAGGAGCGATTCCAGATGGATGTTTGGTATGTGGACAATCGAACCTTGTGGCTGGATCTCCGGATACTTGCGTTGACGATAGGAAAAGTGTTGTCCCGCGAAGGCATATCGGTGCCTGGCAAGGCGACCATCGACCGTTTCAAAGCCTCCAAGTAGCACACCATGGCCATCCTGCCTCGTCAGTCCGCGGCGCTCCCGCACGCGTAGATCGACCTTCGTGAAAAAAGTACTTGTGACATGCGTGGGCAGCGGCGTCGGACAGTCGGTCGTCGACTCGTTGAGGCATCTCAAGAACGCCTACTACTTGGTCGGCAGCGATCAGAATCGCTTCTGTTATCCGGTTGCGGATTGTGATGATTTCGTGGCGCTGCCGCGCATTGATCATCCGGATTACCTCGAAGCCCTGCTGCAGGCGTGTGTCGACCGTGGCATCGATGCGATGATTCCCGGTCACGATCTGGAGCTTGAGCCGCTGGCGCGCGAGAGGAAGCGATTCGATGCCGCGGGCGTGAAAGTCATCGTGGGCGACGCGCGCCTGGTGAGCCTGTTGCGCGACAAACTGGCCTGGTCGCGCGAATTGCGGAAGCGGACTCGATGCGTCGTCGATTCCTGCTCGGTTGCCGAGTACCGCCGCGACGGGGGGCATCACGACATTTGGTTCCCGGCGATCGCGAAGCCGAGCGGCGGCTCGGCGTCCGCCGGCCTGAAAATCCTGCACGCGCCCGAGGATCTGACCGGCCTGCCTGAGGAGTTCGTGATTCAGCCGTTCCTGTTTCCGGTTGCAGACGATCCGGAGGTCCAATCGATCAGGGGCGCCGTCGCCGCGGGGCAAGTGATCCAGCTCTCCGAAATATCCGTGCAACTCGTCTATGCCGCGGACGGCGAGCTGCTCGCACGGTTTGCCTCCCGAAATCGACTGAAGGCAGGCGTGCCGGTCGAAATACAACCGCTCGATACGCCTGCCGTGTGGACAGCCGTGGACGAAGTCGTGTCCGCGTTGTCCGATTACGAGCCGCGCGGCCCGGTCAATCTCCAGGGCCGAATCACGGAACAGGGCTTGGTATTCTTCGAGATGAACCCGCGCTTTACGGGCATCACCGGCAATCGGGCGCAGTTCGGCTTCAACGAAGTGTCTCTGCTGATCGACAACTTCGTTTCGGGAGAGAAGCGCGCGCTATACGTGAATCATGCCAAGATCGGCACGAGGCAGGTCGCATGCCGCACCTGGCCCAGGCATCGGTATGACTTCGGGCGGGTGCCCGGGTCCATCCGGCGTCGCCAGTCGGTGCTGGTTCTGGGCGGTACGAGCTGGCTGGCGCGCCAATTCGTGACGGCGCGGGCGGCGGCCGGCGACGACGTCATCGCAGTCTGCCGCGAGCGGTCCGTTTCCGATGCGAACCGCGCGTTCGCCGGGTCGATCGGCATTCGCGTCTTCAGCGAGCGCTCGTCAGCGCTCAAGGATGCGTTCGGTTGGGCGGACACGCTGGTGAATTTCGTCTCCGGCCGGCCGCCGCATGGGGCCCGCGCGATCGCCGAAGCGCATGCGTACCAGATGCAAAATCTGGATATGGCCGAAGCCTGTGAAGTCCCTAACATCGTCAATATTTCCTCGCAGTCAGTTTACGCCGCCTATGGTGTGGGAACGAAATCCGAGGATGCGACAATCGATGCTGCTGATTCATACGCATTTTCGAAATATGCAATCGAGGAAAGCATCATTTCCCTGACGCGGCGGCGTCCCTCTGTCTCAGCAGTCTCTTTGCGGCTGGCGCGCCTGTTCGGTGCCGCAGAAGGATTGCGGGCGCACGAATTCCCGCACCGAGTGATCCTCAACGCGGTCGAGGATCAGAAAATCGAGCTTTTCGGCGCGGATGACACGCTCGATCTGCTGGATATCCGGGACGCCGTGCAAGCGGTGAGTTTTTTCGTCGACGGCATGCAGGCGAGCTGGCGAGGAGAAGTTTTCAACGTCGGTTCGGGCCGCCACGTAAGCGTGGGAGCGTATGTGGAACTCGCTGACCGACAGTGCAGGGAACGGTTCGGCCGTCCGCTGCAGGTCGTGACGCACGCGCAGGGCGCCGGCATGCGTTCCGGGCTGGACTGCAGCAAGCTCATGCACGCGGGTTGGTCGCCGGTTATCTCCCTGGAGCGGTCGGTCGAGGATCTGTTCGAGTACTTCGTCCATGCCCGCCCATAGCGACTGGGCATGGCCGCGGTTTACCGAGGAGGAGGCCGAAGCAGTCCGGCGGGTCATCCTGTCGAACCGGGTCAACTACTGGACTGGAGACGAATGCCGCCAGTTCGAGCGAGAGTTTGCCGCGTGGGCCGGCACGAGGCATGCCGTTGCGCTGATGAATGGAACTGTCGCGCTGGAAGGAGCATTGCGGGCGCTGGGAATCGGCCGGGGTGCCGAAGTCATCGTCACGCCCCGCAGCTTCATCGCATCTGCTTCCTGCATCGTCGCCGCCGGTGCGATACCTGTTTTCGCCGACGTGGACCGGGACAGCCAGAATGTCACAGCAAAGACGATAGAGGTTGCGCTGACATCGAGAACCAGCGCGATTATCTGCGTCCACCTTGCCGGTTGGCCATGCGACATGCCGTCAATCCTCGCGCTTGCCAGCCAGCGTGAGCTGCCGGTGATCGAGGACTGTGCCCAGGCGCACGGCGCGCGCATCGATGGCCGCGCCGTCGGGTCGTTCGGCCAGATTGGCGCATGGTCGTTCTGCCAGGATAAGATCATGACGACGGGCGGTGAGGGCGGCATGGTGACCACCGACGATCCGGAGCTGTGGGCGCGACTCTGGGCTTACAAGGATCACGGCAAGTCCTGGGAAGCCGTCTACGAACGCCAACATCCGCCGGGGTTCCGCTGGCTGCATGACACCTTCGGCACGAACTGGCGAATGATGGAGGCACAGGCTGCAATCGGCCGCATCCAGCTGCGGCGCATGAACGAGTGGCACGTTCGGAGGTTGAAAAACGCGCAGGCGATCTGGAATTCTGCCCGCGGCCTGCCCGGACTGCGGGTGCCGGAGATTCCGCCGACAATCGAGCATGCGGCTTACAAGTGCTATCTGTTCCTGGAACCCGAAAAGCTGCGACCGGATTGGAATCGGGACCGAGTGATGGCAGAGATCAACGCGCTCGGCGTCCCTTGTTTTTCGGGATCATGCTCTGAGATGTACCTTGAAAAGGCTTTCGACGGCACGGGTTGGCGGCCGGCTGAAGCGCTTCCCGTCGCCCGTGAGCTGGGCCGGACCAGCTTCATGTTCCTGGTTCATCCGACGCTGACTGACGTGGCGATCCGACGTACCTGCGAGGCGCTCGAGACGGTGATGGCGCAGGCCTTGCCATGACTGGTTCCCTGCCCGGCTCGCGCAAGAGCACGAAAAGCGTGGCGAAAATGACATAGTCGTACTGCCCGCTGAACATCTGCGAATCAGTCACCGCCCGCGCGGCAAAGGCAAGCACTGCGATGACGATGACCGGATGACGGCGCAAACGGCGGGCCGTGATGACAAGCACTGCCACTATGAACATCAGATAATAAAGGGTCAGATGCGCCCAGGCGTCGAGATAAGAGTTATGCAGATTGAAATTCCAACGTGCCATGAAGCTGTCATCATAATAATTCTTGCCGAGCAGTAATTCCGAAATCTCGATGCCGTCGAAGTAGGAAATGATGATTGAAAGGCGCGATGCGTCGTGCAGGCCGCGACCTTCGAACTTGTACAGGTATCCTTGACTCTCGAGGATTCCCCCGGCAAAAAACAATGCGACAGAAGCAGCAAGGATCATGAATGCGGCGATCGTCCCGTGGATGATGCCCGGACGACCTTGCGATATGAAGCGGACGAACAGGCCGCCGACAAGCAGCAGGGATGCGAGAATGCCGCCGCGACCCGCTGCCCAGACCGAAAGGATCAGCACGAACCCCGCGATGAGGACGTGCATGATCCGCACGGCCGATGGTCGCGTCATGATGATCGCGGAGACATACAGCGCCAGCAGTATCACGGACACGTAGTTTTGCGAGTTGCGTGAAAATGCATCACCGGGTTCGCGGCCGAGCACGAGCAGAATGGTGAAGTAAAGCGCGAACAGGCCGAACGGAGCCCAGGCCACCCAGGGCGGCGCCCGTGTTAGGCTCATGAAATAGCCGAACAGCAGGCCGGCGAGCATCAAAGCCACCTGCTTGACATTGAAGAGCTCCTCGGTGAATCCATAGGCGAGCGCGAGCAGAGCGGTCGTGCCGATCCAGATCAGTGCAAGGAAGAAGCCCGGTGGCTCGGCCGGCTTTTCCGCCAATATTACCGGCGTGACCAGAAGCAGGGCAAAGCCGAGAAACATGCCGACCGGTGCCCACATCGCCGGGTGGAAGAACGTCAGGGAGAGGCTGGTGATCCCCCCGATGCAGACGAGCGTGTGGAACAGCCGAGTCATCGCTTCTTGGTTCTGCCTTATTCTCCGTAAACCGGCGGGCAAGATTCTTGCGCTGGAACTATCCGATCGGGGGTGGTGAGTACCTCAGCTCGTCCACTGTGACAGCAGACGGTATGAATTCCCTGACCGACATAAAGGGCCGATTCACGAAATAGTCTCGGCTGATAAGGTATTCGCGATACCGCGCATAATGCGAGCCGGGCCGCGCGAACGTAGCAAAAATGGCTACCCGGGTACCGTCGACAGGTACCTGAAGGAATTTCGGTATTACCTGCTGCACGCGCGGATCCAGCAGCAGGTTCGGGACCCGCTTTATTCGTACAGCATGCCCGGCGTGTGTCGTTCTCAAGGTCCAGACAACGATGTCGCTTTTCCTGCTGGCCACAAACCGCGCTTTACCGTAAAACCGCGATCGGAACGCATTCGCGCGGCGAGCGACGGTCGTTAATCGCCCTTGGCCATCCCGCGCCCAGCCGGGCAGATGTGGCGCATCGTTGTGTGACCCTGCCCGGACCAGCAGGCCGCCACTGTGCTTGGCGCAGTCCTGCAAATAGATACCCACGCGAATGAGGTCGTAGTCGCCCTCCCAATCGGGTGTTCCACCGTCATGACGGTCCGAAACGCGATTGTCCTTGTGCCAGCCGGTATATCCGGCTCCGTAGTTGACGCTGCTATCACCAAAATAAATCGGTTGATGGTCGAGTAGCTGCGTAACGATCGCAATGACAGAGTCGGAGAACATCAACTCACGTGCAGCAGGGTAGGCGGCAGCCTGTTTGGGAAGCCCATGGCTACCGAGGCGCCGGCGGGCACCATCCGGCCCAATTCCGGAATCTACATCGCGCAAGAGTGCAGCTTTTACCTCGTCGATCTTCGAAGGAGAAAAAACAGACGGTATGACAACGTAGCCATCCCGCCTGAATCGGGCCGCAGCGCCATTGGGAAGTGGAAATCCAGGATGATCCACCGTAATGCTCTCTCTGTTCCAGGTTATTGGCGAGTTTCCATTGCGGTAGCGCCAACTGTCAATGCGGCGGATTATCGGGTGAATGCCGCGCTCCGCCCGGAGGAGTACAATGACGAGCCTTGGCCGCGATGCCGCCACCCCGGCGGCGGCGCAAACGCAAGTGCGATCGGCGAACGAGACCGTAATCAAACGGGGGAGGAATGCCGCCGGAACATATGCTTGACTGAGACTCCGCAATGTCACGCGCTTGACGGGCCATCCGGGCGAATCTAGAACTCGTCGTTAAAAACAGCTAACATCTCATTGAAATTTAAGCAAACTTCAATCCCAGAGAGCGAGCAATGGAGGGAACAGGAGGCGTGAGCCTTGAAGATTAACAGGCGTGCTGACCGATTCTCCCTGCAATCGAGCCTGACCCATCTCCCGCGGCGCACGAAGCGCCTGATCATGCTCGTCGCCGATGCGGTCATGATCCCGCTGGCCCTCTGGTCGGCGTTCTTCGTCTATGCCGGAACCTTCGTGCTCGACGAGGAGCTACCGGTCTGGCTGTTTCCGCTGACGCTCGTCTTCAGCATTCCGGCGTTCGTCAGGCTCGGCCTCTATCGTGCCGTCGTGCGCTTCATGGGCGGTCGCGTCGTGATCGCGGTGCTGAAGGGCGTCAGCATCTCGGTAATCCTGCTCGCGATCGTCGCCCTCGCGGCGGGGCTCCGTGCGCACACGCTGCAGATCCTCATCATCTACTGGACATTCGCGCTGCTGTACGTCGGCGGCAGCCGATTCGTGATGCGCGCGTATCTGCAGCGACAGCGCAAGCCCGGCGATCGCGTCGTAATCTACGGCGCAGGCGAGGCGGGGGCCCGACTCGCAGCTGCTCTGGCCGGCGGTCAGGAGTTCCTGCCGGTCGCGTTCATCGATGACAACGTTTCAGCCTGGGGCAGCGTCATCAACGGCATCGAAGTTCACGGTCCGAACGAGCTGCCGCGGCTCGTCGATGACCTGGAAATTTCGCGCGTGCTGCTCGCGTTGCCAAGCGTCTCGCGCCGCTCGCGCCAGGAAATCCTCACCCGCCTCGAACCGCTCGCTGTGCACGTGCAGACGATGCCGAACTTTTCCGATCTCGTTTCAGGCAAGGCGCGGGTCGATGACATCCATGACGTGGACGTCGCCGACCTGCTCGGGCGGGACGCCGTGCCGCCGAACGATGCGCTGATGGATGCGTGTATCCGCGGCAAATCAGTCATGGTCACCGGCGCCGGCGGCTCGATCGGCGCTGAGCTCTGCCGCCAGATCATTCAGCTCGGCCCGCAGCGCCTGCTCCTGTTCGAGCTGTCCGAGGTTGCGCTGTACACCATCGAGAAGGAGCTTCGTCTCATCGCCGCGCGCGAGAAACTCTCCGTGGAGATCGTCGCGTTGCTCGGCTCGGCGCATCACAAATATCGCGTGCGCGAGGTCATGATCAATTTCGAGGTGGAGACCGTGTATCACGCGGCCGCCTACAAGCACGTGCCGGTCGTCGAGCACAACATGATCGAGGGCATTCACAACAACGTCTTCGGCACCTGGCACACGGCCGAAGCGGCCATCGAGGCGCACGTCAGGACTTTCGTGCTGATCTCGACCGACAAGGCGGTCTGCCCGACGAACGTCATGGGCGCGACCAAACGCTTCTCCGAGCTCGTGCTGCAGGGCCTCGACGAGCGCGGCTCGAAGACCCGCTTTTGCATGGTGCGCTTCGGCAATGTGCTCGCTTCCTCGGGCTCGGTCGTGCCGCTTTTCCGTGAGCAGATCCGCCGCGGCGGCCCTGTCACGGTTACGCATCCGGCGATCATTCGCTATTTCATGACTATCCGCGAGGCGGCACAGCTCGTGATTCAGGCCGGCTCGATGGGGCAGGGCGGTGACGTGTTCGTCCTCGATATGGGCAAGCCGGTGCGCATCGAGGATCTCGCGCGGCGCATGATTCACCTGATGGGCCTCGAGGTGCGCGACGAGAACAATCCGGACGGCGACATTGCCATCAAGTACACGGGCCTGCGGCCGGCGGAAAAGCTCTACGAGGAGCTGCTGATCGGCAATAACGTCATGGGCACCGAGCATCCGATGATCTGGCGGGCACTCGAGGAATCTCTCAACTGGGAAAACACGCGACGGCTGCTCGAGCAGCTTTTACAGGCAACGCGCCAGTTCGACTGCGACGCCGCGCGAACGGTCCTGCTCGAAAGCGTCGCCGGCTACGCGCCGACCGGCGGCGTCGAGGATCTGGTCTGGCAGCGGCGCGCGATGGCCCTCAGAAAGGCTGCGAAGCCGGGTAAGGTGACCGATCTGAGCACGCGCCGGGCGAGCCCGTGAGATCGAGTTAGAACTCGCGGGTTCGGGTTGTAAACTTCGTTTCACTTGAGATCCGGAGCGGCTTTTGTCGGAGTTGGACGTCGTCAAGCAGCAGATCACTTATCTCACGGTCTGGCTCGGGGATCATGGTAATTACGGACATCAGTCTGGTAGGCTGGTTCGTAAGCAGCTACGAGACGACGTCGATTGGTCCGCTCGTGCTGGCTCTTGGCACAATCGTGGCGGTGTCGATCGGCATACGTTTTCTACATCGCAGTAT
>JACDCP010000084.1:9151-10814 GCA_013817465.1 Gammaproteobacteria bacterium
ATGGAAATTATTACCGCGCTGCTCTTGGTGGCGGTTCCGTGTTTTTTCCTTTACCTGGCGCTCGATGCGGATCGGCACGCCGAATAATTCATTCGATCCTTTCTGGTCTTCGAAAACAGGTCATCGCAGCCGCAACCTATGGGTTGATATATCGTCAGCCCGGCGGCAGCCATGTCATCTTTCGTCACAGGCGCCAGGCTGGCGACAGCTCAGTACGACGTCGAACTGCACGCCCGATACAAGCGCATGCGAAGTCGGCCCGCAACGGCTAGCGCAGTTGCGTCGCCGGCTACGCGCCGACAGGCGGCGTCGAGGATCTGGTCTGGCAGCGCTGCGCGAGATGCTCAGGCAGGAAAATGGGGACATTCCTGATTTCCGTTTGGCGGCTGCCGAGTGTAAGACGCTTGCGTCGAAATCAGGAATGTCCCCATTTCCGCGTATCCGATCAGCCCGGGTAGATGACGAACGATCTGCCCCGCTGCAGGCGGTATATGCCGAAATCCCGCTGGTCGAGCGTGAATATCTCGGACAATCGTTCGCGCCGGGCAACTTGCACCAGTGTCGCATCCGCAAAGTCCATGGCCAGATCCGCATACTTCGCCATCAGCGCGCGAATGTCCGCAAGATCTTCCGTCTCGATCGAGAGGATGTTCAATGCGCCGCGCTCGATCATCTCGAGTAATGCGCTTTGGGCCGCGGGCGAGAAATCGAGAAGATACATCGCCTCCGTGACGGGCATCCAGGTTGTGAATAAGGACTGACGCATGCGCTTGAGGGCTGCGACGCAATCATGATGGTGCCGGTCCCGCTGATTGAGAATCGCTACCAGCGGTCCGGCGTCCACCAGAACGCCTCGAGCCATCAGTCGCGCCGACGGGAGAGTTTTTCGCGAAAGAGTCGCTTGTGATCTCGAGCGAGGTCTTCGGGTCCGTCCCCGGCAATGCCGATCAGATCGGCAATGGCGTGATAAGGCCCATCGGCTTCCGCCGGCGTCGCCGGCTCTTCGGACAAGCGGCGCAAGGCTTCGCGGATCACTTCGGATTTCGTCCGGCCCCGGCGCCGCGCAAGGCGCTTGAGCAGTGCTTCGGTTTCGGGATCGAGTCGGACGCTGGTGGGCATGTGAGGCCTCGCTGTATTACATGAATGTACTACAGAAGCGGCAGCCGAACAATCGCGACAATCGCAATTCCTGACGGCATGGCCGGTTTGAGGTGTCGGTCGTTTACTATGGCCGTTCGCTCCGATAAATTCCGTCGGCGTATCGTGGTTTTGAGGGCAGAAAGGAACTTCGCGCATGAGGGTGACGATTTTCGGGACGGGTTATGTCGGTCTGGTCAGCGGGACGTGCCTCGCGGAGACCGGCAATCATGTCGTCTGTGTCGACGTTGATGGCGCGAAGATCGAGCGCCTGAATCGCGGCGAGGTGCCGATTTACGAGCCGGGCCTGGAGTCGATGGTGCAGCGCAATCGCGAAGCGGGGCGCCTGCGCTTCACCACGGACGTGAAGGAGGGTGTGTCGCACGGCCTGTTCCAGATTGTCGCCGTCGGCACGCCGCCGGATGAGGACGGTTCGGCCGACCTGAAGTACGTGCTGGCGGTGGCGCGCTCCATCGGCGAGCACATGGAGGATTACAAGATCATCGTCGACAAGTCGACCGTTCCC
>JACDCP010000298.1 GCA_013817465.1 Gammaproteobacteria bacterium
GTGCTGGGCCTGTTGCTGTTGCGGCGCGGTCTGCGGCCCGCGCAGCATTTGTGCGCCGCGCTGTTGCTCGTACTGTGGTTCGATCCGCTGGCGCCGCTTGCGCCAGGCTTCTGGCTGTCGTTCGCGGCCGTGGCGGTCATCGCTTACGGCGCCGTGGGCAGATTGCCGGTGGCAGCGCAGCGATCGGAGCGTCTCGCAACTTACTGTCGCATCCAGTGGGTTGTATTCGTCGGTCTCGCGCCTATGACCTTATGGATCTTCGGGCAGGCGCCGCTGGTCGCACCGCTCGTCAATCTCGTGCTGATTCCACTGTTCAGCCTCGCTGTGATTCCGTTGACACTGGCCGGCGTTGCCCTGCTCTGGCCGGCGCCGCCGTTGGCACAGGGATTGCTGAACCTCGCCGCGTTTATCTTCGAGCAGACCTGGCCGGCAGTGCAGTGGGCGGCGGGACTCGAGCTGTCGTTCGGCGGGCAGCCGCCGTTCTGGGCGCTCGCCGCAGCAGTGCCCGCCGTGCTCTGGCTCGCCGCCCACGGTGCGCTGCCGGGCCGGATGGCGGCACTGAGCCTGATATTGCCGCTCGTGCTGGCGCGTCCTGCCGCACCGCTGCCGGGCGATTATCGGCTGACTCTGCTGGATGTGGGACAGGGCCTCGCTGTCGTCCTGCGCACGCACGAGCACGCCCTCGTCTACGACGCCGGTCCGTCATTCCTGAGCGGCTCGGACACCGGCACTCTGGTCGTGCTGCCCTATCTGGCGAGTCAGGGTATCCGCGACGTCGACGTGCTCGTCGTCAGCCACGAGGATAACGATCACGCCGGCGGTGCGCGGGCTGTTCTCGACGCTTTCCCGCGCGCGCGGTTCGTCGCCGGCGAACGCACGGCCGCGCAGATCGGCCGCCACGCGACGCTTTGCGAAGCCGGTCTGCACTGGCGTTGGGACGGCGTCGAGTTTGCGATTCTGCATCCGCGCGGCGACGGGCGTTTCGCCGGCAATGATGCTTCCTGCGTTCTGCGCGTTGCCGCGGCAGGCGGAAATGCCCTGTTGCCCGGCGACATCGAGCGCCCGGCAGAGGCCGACCTGACGGCTGGCGATGCACGCCTCGACGCGGCAATCGTCGTCGTGCCACATCACGGCAGTGCGACTTCCTCCTCCACTGCGCTCATCGAAGCGTCCGGAGCGAGTTACGCGCTGGTGCCCGCCGGCCATGGCAATCGCTGGGGGTTTCCGAAACCCGAGATCTCGCGGCGCTGGACGCAGGCCGGCGCGGAGCTGCTCGACACCGCATCGTCGGGCGCAATCACGTTCGACGTGGAAGCCGGCCGCGGCGTGTCGCCACCGCGGCTGCACCGGCGCGATGCACAGCGCTACTGGACCGCATATGCGCACGCGGCGGCTAATCCGTGATAGCGAAACAGGTCGGCGCGCCCCTTGGTACGTCCGGCCTGAATCCGTCTTGACCAATTCAGCGCGCGCTTGCCTCGATCATCCTCGCATCGCTGCTCGCGACCTATGGCTGACAGGCCCCGAGCGTCGTCAGGTCATACGGCACCGACATCGATGTGCGGGCGGTACCGAGCAGGACTGTTGCGCCCACCGGCATGTTCAGTCCAAAGCAGGCGTCTCCGCACGGCGAGGGCGCAGTGTCAGTGATCGTCGCCGTGCCTGTCGCTGCCGCACCGAGAGTCGCGCCGACCGGACTGTCCAGCGTTACCGTAAAGGTCTCCCCGCTGTCGGGCAACGCATCATCGACCACGGTCACGGGCACCGGCTTTGACGTTTGACCGGGCGTGAACGTCAATGTGCCGCCCACCGTCGAGTAGTCATCCGGCGCCGTCGCCGTGCCGTTCGCGCTCGCATACATCACCGTGACGGTCTGGCTGCTCGCGGGCGACAGGCTCACTGTGAAGCCGGCGGAGCCTGCCGACTCCGACACCGTCGCATTGCTGATCGACAGCACCGGCAGCGGCGCGTTGCCGCAGGCATCGCAGAGCCTGTCGCACTTACGCCGATCAACAGATCCTCATCACCATCGTTATCGAAATCCCCATGAATTGCCGCGTGCTTATCGTCGCCCGGCTTGACGATCCATTTGCCTGGATCCATTTCGTACGCAACGTCGTCGAAGTTCCCCTCGCCTGTATTGCGATAGGCCCGCGGAAAATCCCGGTGTCCCTGGATGAACAGGTCCGGCCAGTTGTCGCCATTGAGATCGCCCCAGGAGGCGCCCCAGGTTTCCGTGAACCCTGTCATGCCGGTCGCTTCAGAAACATCTTCGAACTGAATCTGCGACTAGGCAGCAGGCGCAATGAGCAGGAGTGAAAGGCCTGCCATCCAGCCGACGTTTGCCATGGTTTTCACGGTTCGAGACTCAGGTCCCGTCGAAGGCGCGATCAAATCGTTCATGACCATTCTCTGTTCTTGCGCTGCATTTGCCGGAATCCGGTAATCAGCACGTATTGTTTTCGAGCTATGCGGGCGCTTCGGACCGAAGAGCCCGGTCTCCTGCGTATAACGAAGTTCGTCTGCAGTCCGCTTTTGTCGCGGACTTGATCATTTGCGGCTCGATCCGGGATGCCGGCCGCCTGTCGTGATGTAGCCGCGCTGCGATGTCCTTTCGCATCGTGGACTTCTGGTAGCGCATATTACCCGGTCTGGGTTCTTCGAGTACGATTCGAGTCATACTTTCCGGCTGAAGGATTTACAAAGATTAACCGATATATGCGCTGCAAGGCATTGATTTAACATAACCCGACTTGACCGTATGTATGATACGGTCTGCGCCGGGCGTCTTGCCTGCGGGCGCCTCGCCGGCAGGCGATTGGGTGACAACCCGGCTCGCGGGGAATCATGAGATAGGCTCTAATGTTCGAAATCGTGAAGTCCGGCGGCTGGCTGATGTTGCCGATCATCCTGTGCTCGGTCGTCGCCGCGGCCATCATCCTCGAGCGCTTGTGGACTTTGCAGGAAAAGCGCGTCCTGCCCCGCAACCTCGTGGCGGAAATCTGGGACTGGGTCAAGACGAATCAGCTCAACCACAAGCACATCCAGTCGCTGCACGACAGCTCGCCGCTCGGGCAGATACTGGCTGCCGGCCTCGTCAACCGGAATCGCGAGCACGAAGTCATCAAGGAAAGCATCCAGGACACCGGAAGGCACGTGGTGCACGAGCTGGAACGCTACCTGAATTCGCTCGGCACGATCGCCGCCATCTCGCCGCTGCTCGGGCTTCTGGGGACGGTGTTCGGC
>JACDCP010000299.1 GCA_013817465.1 Gammaproteobacteria bacterium
CAGGCAAAGCACGTGCGGTTGCTCAGGCCGGCGGACCAGAATCTGTTCGCAGATCGCAGCGGCTTCGTCGAAGCGCTCCTGGCCATCGAGCATGACAGCCTCGATGAGGCGGGCGTTCAGATCCCCGTCAGCGGTCACGCAATTCTCCCGCGCGCATTTCTCCCCTGGCCGCATCGAATGCACTCAGGTCGACGAAATCGCGGTAGTGCGCGTGGCGCCCCACTTCGCGCGCATCGAGCGGCTCCCGCACCGGCATCGCGCCGGCCAGTTTCGCCACACCCGGCTCGAAATAGCGCAGGCAGTCGCCGTGCCACGGCAGCCCGAGAAAGCCGACGAGCTGCCGGCTCACGTGCTCCGTACCCTGCACCAGCGCCTCATAGCTCACGTCGGTGATCTCGAGCTTCGACACCGACCGCCAGTGCGCCATGAGCCGCCGGTACTCTGCGCAGTACGCCGCAATGTCGTGCAGGTCGAACGTGAACGCGAGGCTCGCGCCGGCGAAGTTCTTGAACCAGCAGGCGAGCGCAAGATCGGCCGGGTCGCGTGTGACGTGCACGACTCGGGCATGCGGGAACAGCAGCTCGATGAGGCCGAGGTGCACGAAGTTGCCCGGCAGTGTGTCGAGGATTCGCGCAGCGCCGCCCCCGGCAGCTTCGCTGACATCCAGATAGCTTTGAGCGGCGCGCGCAATCATGGCTTCAGAAAGATCGGGGACACATTCCGGCCAGGACCTGGCGAGCTCCACGCCCATGCCGGTCGCCAGACTGCCGAGTATGGTCAGCTCGCCGGCGCCGGCCACTTGCGGATGGCTGGCCAGAACTTGTTCGACAAGGGACTTGCCGGCGCGCGGCATGCCGAGCACAAACACCGGACGCTCCGAGTTGTTCCCGGAGCGCGGCAGGCGCTCGAGCGCTACGCCGTCGAATACGCGCATGAGCTTGTCCGTCGCCGCTATCTGGCGGACCCCGTCGTAATGCGCCGGCTTGAGCGCGTTACCCTCCCGGAAGTGTTCGAACGCGGCCTCGTACCGGCCTTGCGCATCGCAGGCGTGGCCGAGCGAAAAATGCGCCTGGATGAGCGCATCGAGCGGCAGGCTCGGCCGGCCCAGCAATTTTTCCAGTCCAGCCGCCGCCGCCTCGAGACGGCCGAGTCGGCGCAACGCACGCGCATGGGCAATGACGATTTCGGGCTGCAATGAGCTCGCGTGGGGCGCCAGCCGCTCGAGCGCTTCGCCATAGCGGCCTTCCCGGTCGAGCTGCATGGCCAGCCCGGCAAGCGCCGCGGGATGTGCAGGATTCGCAACGAGCGCCTGCCCGAGGTGCCGGGCTGCCTCCTGCGGCCGGTCCGTCATCTGGCATAGCTTGCCGAGATTGCAGTGCGCATCGGCGTTATGGGCATCGACATCGAGGGCACGCCGATAACAGGCCTCAGCCTCGTCGAAGTTGCCTGCGAGCTGCAACGAAGCACCGAGCCAGGCCAGCGCCTGAGCGTTGTTGGGGTCGAGCTGCAGGGCCGCGCGGAAGCTGTGGGCGGCACCGGCGTAGTCACCGAGCGCGTTGAGCACGCTGCCCTGCCGCTCGTGCGCGGCCGCGAATGAGGGGGCAAGCGCCGCTGCCCGGCTGAAGCAGCCGGATGCTGCGCTCAGATCGCCGAGCGCAGCGCGGCAGACGCCCAGATTGAAATGCGCGGCGACGAATGTCGGATCCTGCACGATGGCGCGCTCGAAGTGCCTGGCGGCCACGTGCAGATCGCCGCCGCGACCGGCAACTTCGCCGGCTGCAAGCGCCTCGCGACCGTTCGCGATCCCGGCGCGACCTGTCTCGCTCACAATTGCCCCCCTGCCGCCCGGAGATGCGTCTTTCCCCACCCGCTCCCCGTCGGAGGAGGCGCGTAGGGAGGGGCTCATTGCAACACCGAGCGCGGCTTTCAATGGACCGAGGTATTGCTCGTAGTGGCGGTGGCGACCGACGGAGCTCGTATAGATCGGCTTGCGGACCTGCGCATGACTCACGGTCGCAATCGGCCGGTCGATCTCGTGGAAGCTCAGGCAACGGGGCTGCCACTCGAGCCCGGCAAACTCGACGAGCACGCGGCTCACGCGTTCCGGATCTCCGATCAGATCCTCGTAGACGACGTCCAGCATCGGCAGCCCGGAGGCCTCGCGCCAGTGGCGCATCAGCCGCTCATACTCGCGGTAATAGGCGCCGACGTGGGCGAGCTCATAGCTGAACGGCAGGCTCCGGCCGCCGAAATTCTGAAAGTAGCAGGACAGGCAGGTATCGAGCGGATCGCGCCGGCAATGGACGATGCGCGCATTCGGGAACAGCAGCTCGACGAGTCCGAGAAACAGGAAATTGCCGGGCGTCTTGTCGGTCACCCGCTCGATACCGCTTGCGGGGAACGCCGCGGCGCGCCGGAAATCCGCTGCCATTGCAACGAGCGCGTCCGTTGTGAGCATGCGCATCGACTGCGGCCAGGCTTCGCCGCCAGCAGCCAGACGCGCCGCCAGCGCCGGTATCAGCTCCAGTTCTCCGGCCGCATGCACCGAGGAATGCGCGGCAAGAATCTGCTCGACGAGCGAAGTGCCGGAGCGAGGCATGCCGACGATAAAAATCGGCGCCGGCTCCCGGGCCTGCGCATGCGGCAGCGCCTCGAGCGTCGTGCGCGTGCAGACGTCGATGATTGCGTCGACGTCGGCCCGGTGCGCGAGCGGATCGAAATACAGACGCTTCAGCTCGTTGCCAAGGCGGTAGCGCGTGAATGCTTCGTCGTACCGCCCGAGCGCGTCATACAGATCGGCCAACAGAAAATGCGCGCGCTGTCGGGCCGATGCAGTAGCAGTCCCGGCGAGCGAGCGTTCGAGCAGAAGCGTGCCTTCCGCGAAGCGCCCGGCGTGAAGAAGCAGTTGTGCGCAGCTCAGCACGACCTCGGGGTGCTCAACCCCATCCGCAACGAGGGGCTCGAGCAGCTCGAGCCCCTCCGCGTACCGGCCTTGCCAGTCGAGCGAAGCGGCCAGACCGGCGAGCGCCGGCAGATGTTGCGGGTCGATGCGCAACGCGGCGCCGAAGCTCTCAGCCGCCTCGTCGATGCGGCGCAAAGCCTGCAGCACGGTGCCGAGATTGCTGTGAGCGTCGAGCTGGCGAGGGTGGAGCGCGATCGCTTTTTCGTAGCAGGCGCGCGCTTCATGATTTCGGCTTTGAAGCTGCAGGGCCGCGCCGAGCGCAGTCCAGATC
>JACDCP010000085.1 GCA_013817465.1 Gammaproteobacteria bacterium
GCTCTGCACGGTCGGATAAATGCCGAGCAGGTCGATGCGCGGAAAATCGATCAAGCGAGCCGGCAGCATGCCGGCCTCCTGCAGCGCTGCGACACCTTTGCCGGCGAATATGACCGCGAGGCCGAACATCAGGATGCCATTGACGCGGAAGAACTGCCTGAGGGGCAGGCGCGCGCCGACCCGGAAGACCAGCCAGCCGAGCACGACCAGGCAGAGGGCAGCGACCGCGGCGCCGCCGAGCAACGGCGCCGGGCGCGCCGATTGCAGCCATAGCGCCTGGTAGAACAACATGGTTTCCAGTATTTCCCGGTAAACCGCAATGAAAGCGAGACCGGCAATGCCCCAGAGCGCGCCGGTCGAGAGACTGCGCCCGATGCGTTCCCGCAGGAACGCCTGCCAGCGCGCCGCCAGGCTGTGCCGGTGCAGCCAGATGCCGACGTAAAGCAGCACAACCGCGGCGAGGAGCGCTGCAAAACCCTCTACCGTCTCGCGCTGGGCGCCCGTCACGTCGATGAGCGTCTGCGCCGCAATCCAGGTGACGAGGCCCGTCGCGAGCGCCCCGGCCCAGCCCACGTGCATATAAGCGAGCCCACGCTGATGATCGGTCCTGCGCAAATACATGGCCAGGGCAGCCAGTATCAGGATGGCCTCCAGGCCCTCGCGCAGCAGAATCAGCAGGGCGCTGAAAAAAACCGTGATCGCCGACAGACCTTCGTCGTTCAGACGCCGTGCCGCCGTGTCGAGGCGTTGCACGAGGTCATCGCCGGCAACACGCACCGTTGCAAGCGACGCGCTTTCGCGGATGAGGTTGCGGAACACCTGCATATCATGCTCGATCCCGAGCGCCATGTCGGCGTCCAGCGTGCGCAGCGGCGCCTCGACGAGCTCATAGCCTTCCAGATAGGCGGTCAGCGCAAGCCGCGTGGCGGTTTCCGGCCGGTCCGCCGCATAGGCGGCGACAGCCGCCTCGATGCCCCGCCGCGCGCGCTCGAGCGGCGACGGCTGCGCAGCCGCCAGGGCCTCCGGATGATGGCGGAGATACGCCATGACGGCCTCGGCCGTCGGGCCTGCGTCTGCCGCGACTTCAGCCGGAGTCTGTGACGTAAGACTGGCAATCGAGGGCAACGCCTCGCGCAAGCCGCCGTCCTCCCAGAGCTCGCGTCCCCGGGCAACCGCGGATGCTTCGTCGCCGAGGCCCGCCACGTGGAACGCCAGATTCCAGCGCTGCGCCTCATCGAGCGCCGCGAACGACGCCATGCCGGTCCCCTCGACGCCGAGCGTGATCGTGGAATAGAGGCCGTAAAGGCTGCGCTGCCGCGCCCGCGCATCGTCATGGAAATTGGTCGGCGGCGGTTCCAGGCCGGGCGCTGCCGGACCGTCTCCGCGTCCCTCGAGGCCATGGCAGACTGCGCATTGCGCGGCGAACAGCGCTACAGCGGCGGCAGGGTCGGGCAAGCTGGCCGGCGCAACGGCGACGCCATACGTGCGAATCACCTGCGTGGCGAGGCCGCGGCACAGTTGCGCGATTTCCGCCGCCGGTGCGAGGGACTCGATGGCGGTCGCCAACGCCGTGGCCTGGCCCGCCAGCGCTTCGCGGCCGGGCTCGGCGGGCAGCGAGCCGAGCAATTGCAGCACGGTTGCTGCGAAATCACGCTGTTCCGCGTATTCGGCGTCGTTGACGATGCGGCCGTCGCGCACGGCCTCCGGGTAATCGATGGCCACGTAATCGAGAGCAGCGACAATCGACTGGGCGCTCTGGCGCCAGCCCGCGGAGTCTGCGGCCGGCGCGGCTGCTGCAATGAGCGTCGCGCCCGCGAGGCATAAGCTAATGAGAACTATTCGCATCGGGGCATCCTATGCGGTCGGCCCAGCGAGTACAAGCGCCGGCTCTCGCAAAGGATTCTGATAGATTCGCCACGATGACCGGCCCCCTGCACACGCTGCAATCGGAAACCGCGCCCCTGGCGAGCGTGCTGGTGAAGAACGTGCGAGACGCCTGGAGCGGTGAGGCTGCGGTCGATGCCGAATGGCAATCGCTCGGATATGCCGGCCGGCCGGCCCGAAGCCGCGCACAGGAAGAATACGACGCCTTCCTCGCGCTGCTGGGCAAGGATCGCGAGCTCGAGCTGATTTTTGCGGGACCGGACCGGCGCACGGGGCTCGATTCGCTGTATGCGCGCGATGCCGCGTTGGCGACCGACCGCGGCGTCATTCTGTGCAACATGGGCAAGGCCGCGCGGCGCGGCGAGCCGGCAGCGATGGCCGATGTGTTCGAAAACGCGGGCGTGCCGCTGCTCGGCGCCATTGAAGGCGAGGCCACGCTCGAAGGCGGCGATGTTGCCTGGCTCGACACGAGCTCGCTCGCCGTCGGACGCAGCTATCGCAGCAACGAGGCAGGCATCGAACAGCTCCGCGGCCTGCTGGGGAACGCGGTCGAAGTCATCGTGGCCGACCTGCCGCATTGGCGCGGACCTTCGGACATCCTGCACCTGATGTCGATCTTGAGCCCGCTCGATGAAAACCTTGCGCTGGCGTATTCGCCGCTTCTGCCGATCCGTTTCCGCGAGGAACTGCTCGCGCGCGGCATCTGGATCGTGGAGGTGGCCGAGGAGGAGTTTGCCACCCAGGGCTGCAACGTGCTGGCGCTCGCGCCGCGGGAGGCGCTCATGGTCGCGGGCAACCCGCGCACGCGTGACCGGCTGGAGCGCGCAGGCGTAAAGGTGCGGGAGTTCGCCGGCGCCGAGATCTGCATCAAAGGCGGTGGCGGACCGACCTGCCTGACACGCCCGTTGCGGCGGGGCGGATGAACCGGCCGCGCGCCGCAAGAGGCGTCGATCGCAAATTTTTTAACGCAGCGCAAGCAACCGCGCCGCCATCGTCTTCTTGTCGTCCGGTGCTTCGGCTCGGTTGGGCGGGTTTCAACCCGCCATAAAGCGGCCGAATGAATTCGGTATCTACGTCGCCCGCGTCAATCGCCAGTCCCACTCGCGAATCCAGCGCGTGGCCAGCCACTTCTCGCCAGCCAGCACGGGCTCGCCCGCGTGCTGCGTGAGCGGCTCGATGCTGCCGTCGTCCTTGCAGTTATGGAACAGCAGCGCCTTGCCTTTCTCGGGCGCGACCAGCAGGTCGATCTTCGGAAAGCGCGTGCCGCCGCCGCCCTCGACGTCACAAAGATACGTGAGCACCGTGACGAGGCGCTGCCCCGCGCGTGCGAGCTGGGGCGCGTTGCCCGACACGCGCGGGTCGAAATAGTCGACATGCGGCCGGTATTCGTCGCCGCGCCCGTAGTGCAGGATCATGAGCGGCTCGCCATGCTGCACCGGCAGAGCCGCGAAGCGCGCCAGGCGCTGCTCGACGTTCCACACCACGAGATCCTTGATCTGATCCTGCAGGGCCATCTCCTGGCTGGTGCGGGCATCCGCCTGCTCGTGCAGCCCGGTCTTCGTGATCACTTTGGATGGCATGAGGAACGGCGTGCCGATGGCAATCAGGTGGTCGCATTCCTCGGGCGTCATGAAGTCCTTGCACACCCTCACCCGCGGCTGCTCGCTCAGGATCTGCGGCACTATCGATGGCTCGCCCACAGGCGCGGCGCGTTCCGGCGTGTCTTCCGGGATCTCGCTCTTCGCAAGCGCTTGCGCTGCATGTACGGCGGATTCATCGAGCGCCGCCGAGAGCCTCGCCACTTCCGCGGCTGCGCCGGGGTAATCTTGCGCAGCGGCCCGCAGGTGCCAGGCGAGGGCCTTCTGTGCGTCCTGCGGCAGCGTATGGCCGCTCGCGTAACGCCGGCCGATGAGGTTCTGCGCGCGGGCATCGCCCTTGTGGGCGGCCTTGAAACAGAGCTGCGTGGCGGCCTGAGCGTCATGCGAGACACCGATGCCATGCTCGAGGCAGTACGCAACCTGCATCTGCGCGGCAGCATGGCCGTGATCGGCGGAGCGCATGAGCCACTCGAGCGCCAGCGCGGCGTCCGGCTCACCGGTCAGCCCCATCGCCAGCAGCTCGCCGAGCCGATATTGCGCCTCCGCATTGCCGGCTGCCGCCGCGCGCTCGAACCAGTGACGGGCATGCAGCGGACGCTGCTCCGCGCCCTCGAGCTTGAACAGCAGCTTGCCGATCAGGGTCTGCGCGGGGACGAAGTCCTGCTTCGCGGCCGCAAGTATCAGTTCCTGCGCTTCCGGCGGGACGCTGCCACGAGGCGCCTGGCGCAAATGCCACAGGCCGAGATTGAACTGGCCGACCGGATGGCCGGCTGCAGCCGCGCGGCGGAATTTCTCGAGGTCGACACTGTCCGGCATGGCACCGTATTCTAGCCCGATGGCGCCTGGCTGCTTCACGCCCGCAAATTTCCGCTATCACCGGTTTGGCCTGATCCCGCTTTTTCTGATCCTGGCGGGCTCGCCGGCGCATGCCGAGGTGGCAGGCATCGACGTCGAGGAGCGCGGCGTCGTGCTCGACGGCTACGAGTTCGGTCCCGCCGGGGCCTACGAGAAGCTCACCGGTCGGCTGCGTTTCAGCCTCGACCCCGAGGAAGAAGCCAACCGGGCAATCGTCGATCTCGAGCTCGCCCCGCGCGATGCCGACGGTCGCGTCTCCGCGAGTGCGGACTTCATGGTGCTGCAGCCGGTCGAGCCGGAGCGCCGGCGCGGCGTCGCCCTGCTCGAGGTCAGCAACCGCGGCGGCAAGGCTTCGCTGTCGTATTTCAATAATGGCCGGCGCTCAGTCAGCGATCCGTCGGTGGCCGGGGACTTCGGCGACGGGCTGCTGATGCGCGAGGGCCTGACCGTGATCTGGGTCGGCTGGCAGCACGATGTGCCGGATGTGCCCGGCCTGCTGCGCCTCGATGCGCCGGTTGCAACCGGTGAGGACGGCGAGCCGCTCGAAGGACTCGTACGCAGCGACTGGGTGGTCGATGAGCACGTGCAGACGCTCGCGCTCGGCCACCGCGATCACCGGCCCTACCCTGCAGCCGATCCGGACGATCCGCGCAATCTGCTCACGGCGCGCGACGAGCGTGAGGGTCCGCGCCGCAGGATCTCGCGTGATGAGTGGTACTTCGTGGACGCCGCGGGCAACGAGGCCGGCGCGGACGCGACGCACATTCACGCGCCCGAAGGTTTCGAGCCGGGACATATCTACGAGCTCGTGTACGTCGCCAGGGATCCGCGCGTCGCCGGCATCGGCCTGGCTGCTGTGCGCGATACCATGGCGTTCGCCAGGCACGATTCGCAGAGCCCGTTTCCGGTCAGGCACGGCGTGGCCTTCGGTGTGTCGCAGACCGGACGCTTCCTTCGTCACTTCCTGTACCAGGGATTCAATGTGGACGAGCAGGGGAGGCGCGTATTCGACGGCATGCTGATTCACAGCGCCGGCGCCGGGCGAGGCAGTTTCAATCATCGCTTTGCCCAGCCGTCGCGGGATGCGCATCGTTATTCGGCGTTTTTCTATCCGACCGACCTGTTTCCGTTCTCGAGCCACACGCAGCGCGACGCCGAAACGAAGCAACAGGACGGTCTGGTCGAAAACTACGATTCGCGCCGTGAGCTGCCGCGCATTTTCTACACCAACACCGGCTATGAATACTGGGGCCGCGCAGCGTCGCTCATTCACATGCGCGTCGACGGCCGGCGGGACCTGCCGCCGCAGCGCAATGAGCGCCTGTATCACTTTGCCAGCGCGCAGCACTATGTGGAAGCCTGGCCACTGGAGGATCGCTTCGGGCTTAACGGCACGCCGGCGTGGACCGGCAATCCGCTCGACTTCCTCGTCAATCTGCGCGCGCTGCTCGTGCGTCTCGTCGGCTGGGTCGCGGAGGACCAGTCGCCGCCGGCCAGCGACTATCCGTCGATCGGCCGCGGCACGCTGGTCCCGCCCGGCGAGCTGGATCTGCCGGAGCTGCCGGGCCTGCGCCCGCCGCGCGCCCCGCATATCGCCTACCGCGCGGACTATGGCGCCGGCTGGAAAGACGGCATCATCACCAGACAGCCGCCTGATCTTGACTCGGCCTATCCTGTACGCGTGCCGCAGGTCGATGATATCGGCAACGAGCTCGGCGGCATCCGCAATGTCGCCATCGCCGTGCCGCTCGCGACCTACCTGCCGTGGAGCCTGCGCCGCGGCCTGTCCAATTCCGACGAAATGGCCGATTTCCGCGGTACGTTCATTCCGCTGCCGGTTACGGACGCGGAGGCAGCGCGCAATGACGATCCTCGCCCGAGCGTCGAGTCGCTGTATCCCAATCGCGAGGTGTATCTCGATGATGCGCGTGCGGCGGCGAGCGCGCTGGTGCAACGAGGTTACCTCCTCGAGCAGGATGTCGAGCGTGTCACGGCAGACGCGGCCGATCGTTGGGACTGGGTCGTCAAATACGCTCGCCGGCCGGTTGCCGAGGGCTCACCATGATTCCGCTGCGGGATGACAACCCGTCGACGATCAAACCCTACATCACCTATGCCGTGCTCGGGCTTTGTGTGCTCGTGTTCCTCTGGCAGTTGTCACTCGGGTCAGGCCCCGACGCCCAGGCGGCCGTGTACGCGTTCGGCGTGATCCCCGCTGTGCTGCTCGGTCCGCTGGACCTGCCCGCCGGCGTCGCCGTCGTGCCGCCGGTCGCCACCGTGTTCACGTCCATGTTCATGCATGGCGGCCTCCTGCACCTGGGCGGCAACATGCTTTATCTGTGGATCTTCGCGGATAACGTCGAGGACACGATGGGCCACGGCCGCTTTCTGGTTTTCTATCTGCTTTGCGGCGTCGCGGCCGTGCTTGCCCAGGCGCTGCCGGATCCATCCTCGCAGGTGCCGATGATCGGCGCGAGCGGCGCAATATCCGGCGTGCTCGGCGCCTACCTGCTGCTTTTCCCGCACGCACGCGTGCTGGTCGGCCTGCCGCTCGGATTCTATCTGCACACCATGCGCCTGCGAGCCGTGATCGTGCTGGGCATCTGGTTTCTGTTTCAGTTGCTGAGCTCGGCCGGCGACACCGGTGAGGCGGGTGTCGCATTCCGCGCGCATATCGGCGGTTTTGTGGCCGGCGTGCTGCTCATACCGTTGTTCGCGCCCGGACGGGTCGGGCTGTTCAAACGCCGGTAATTGCGGCGGGCCGCGAGCCCGCGCCGGTCACGGGAAGAACGCGCTCGACGCGGGGAGCATTGGCAATGCTGGACATGTAGCCATACTGCTGATATGGTTTTCCATATGAAGACGACGCTAAACATCGATGACACAGTCATGGCCCAGCTCAAACGCGAGGCGGCCCGCCAGGGTCGCACCATGTCGGAACTCGTCGAGACTGCGCTGCGGGGGCTGTTCCGCGCTCAACGCAAACGCGCGGACCTTGATCCTCTGCCTTCGTTCCGCGGCGGCGGCACCCTGGTTGACATTGCCGACCGCGATGCGCTGTATCAGGCAATGGAAGGGCGATAGTGCTGGTCGTGGACACCAATGTGCTGGTCTACGCCGCCGATGAAGACTCGCCCTTTCACAGCGCCTGTCGAAGCTGGGTCGAGCACAGGCGTGCCCGCCCGGATGCCTGGTACATCACCTGGGCTATCTGTTATGAATTCCTCCGCGTGGCCACGCACCCGAGGGTGATGCGCCGGCCGTGGAACGCGCCCGCGGCATGGAGTTTTGTCGCAGCGCTGCTCACGGCGCCGGGCCTGGGAATTCTGCTGGCCACGCAGCGACACGCCGAGGTCGCCGCGGAAGTGATCGCGGAACTTCCGCATCTGGCCGGGAATCTCCTGCATGACGCGCACACAGCGATCCTGATGCGGGAACACGGCATACGCGCTATCTGCACGCGCGACGCCGATTTTCACCGTTTTCCGTTCGTCGAAGTTGTCGACCCGGTCGGCTGACCTGGCTTTCCGACTACGGGGGTTGAGATCTCGGCTCCAGTGCCGGACCTGACGCCGCATCGATGATCGGATCGCGGCAATCATCGGGCCGGAGAAATGCAATTCGCCGCTTATCCTGCGGTCACCGCTACGAGAATCATCATGTCGTTGCCGACGATACCGATGACCTACACAGCCACTTAATAGTGACAGGAGACGAATCAGGCTTATCCAGCGAACGCGGCCGTCGAAAATACGGCGATAGTCCCCCGATGCCTATGCTGTCTCGTACGCCAGCTTCATGGAGCGAGAAACGGCGCCGAGAGGCTTGTCACGGGTCCACAACAGCGCCGTTCCCGCCAGGGAAACCGCTGCGAGAAGATGCGCGTCGATGTAGCCGATTCCCCTGCCCATCAAGCGGTGCTCCTCGATGAAAAACAACATTTCCTCGTCGTTGGCAGCCGCTGCGAGCGGCAGCTTGCGCAACAACGAAAGAAGGGTTTGCCGATCCCTGAGATTGCCGCAAGCCAGCTCGCCAATGACGAACGGGTGCGTCAGCACGCTGCCTGTGTTCAACATCTCCGCCAGCAGTGGTTCGCCGGCGCGTAAGTGGTCGATCCAGACTGAAGTGTCGACCAGGATCACGCCGGACGGGACGGCCTTCGCGGTACCGGCCGCAAATGCCGCTCGCTACCACCGAGACGCGCCAGGCGCCTCGCGCTTTCTCGCTCGATCAGGGCTTTGAGACCTTCCCGGACCAGTGCAGTCTTTTCGGTCAGGCCGCTGAGGCGTTGTGCCTCCGCGAGTAGCTGGTCGTTGATATTCAGCGTGGTCCGCATAATTGGGGATCCGGTGGGTGATGCAGACAAATCATACATCAATTGATGCGTTTTCAGTACACGCATAGGCTTCCGGCTTTTTTCCTGAGATTCCATGCGCCGGCATGCCGAGCGCTTCACGTGCCATCAGAGCTTCGGGATTCACATTCGCTCGAATCGTCGGGATAGTCATAAACTTTCTGAGCTCAGCTCTCCATATCGACACCTGTTCGTCGACTTACTCCACGTTCACCGGTACGAGCACCATGGTGTCGTTGCCGAAGATATCGATGACCTTGACGGCGACCTTGTAGCGGCCGGCCTCCGTGTATACGTGCGGAGCGGAGATCAGCTCCAGCTCGCGGTTCCTGCGTGTGCGGAAGCTCTGCCATTCGTTCTCGAAAATGTAACTGCCGGTCCAGCGTTCCTCGTACTCGACCAGCTCGCCTTGTGCGGGCTCGAAGCCGGGAAGATTTCCGTCGACGCCCAGGCCGCTCGGTACCTTGATGATTTCCTTGCGACTCATGTAGTTGAAGTCGACGGCCCAGTAGTCGACCCAGTCGGTCCATTGCCTGGTCAGCAAGGCGCGCGTGATGACCCCGTCCTTGTCCTTGCTGAGCTTGATGAGCTGGCCGTTCTCGCACACGACCTCGCTCTTTCCGTTCTTGAGGCTGGCCACAGCCGCCTCGGCGGCGCCCTGGCTGTAATAGACGGAGAAATCCGTCAGCTCGATGCGCAGGGTGAGCTTGTCTTTATCGTCGTAGCGCGGCGTCGCTTCGACGAAGCTCACGTCGTGGAAGACGACCTGATGCTTCTCGACGGCGCGCTTGTCGAAGACTTCGGCCGGGATGTACTTCGGCGCAAGGTCGATGCCCTTCTGCTTCGCTTCGTCCAGTACGGCCGGAAAGAGGCCCATCTCGAACTCGAAGGCGAGCACGTCCACGCGCGAGGCGCCGCGCTTGCGGCATTCGGTGATGACTTCCTCGATGAACAGCCGGCCGACCGGCAGGTTGATCGGGCCGACGACGACGAGCCGGCCGGCATTCTTGCCGTGGAAGAAGCTATCGCCTTCGAGCGGCTGGGCGCGGTAGGCGCGCAGGATCAGCTCGCGGAATTCGTGCGCTTTCTGGGCCAGCGCCTGTTCTTTCTGCTCGAAGGTCAGACGGCCGCCGACGTGCAGATACGCCTGGCGCTCGTAGCGGCCGAGATTGAGGACTTCGAAGGCACGAAAAGGCTTGCCTGAAGCTTCCAGCTCGCGCTGCACCTGGATCAGGCGCTTGCGCGTCGTGTGGATGGCGAACTTGCCTAGGTCGACGCAAATCCATTTCCGGCCAAGCTTCTCGGCCATGGCTGCAGTCGTTCCGCTGCCACAGAAGAAATCTGCGACCAAGTCGCCTTCGTTGCTGCTGGCGCTGATGATCCGCTCAAGGAGAGCCTCTGGCTTCTGTGTGGGATAGTCCACACGCTCGTTCGCAGAAGCCTGAACGGCGGAAAACTCCGTCCATACCGTCCCCATCAGCGCGCCTTTGGAATCGTCCAGATAAAGCTTGGTGGCAGGCCGTTTATCTTTGCTGTCTGGGTACCAAATGCGATCCTCGCGATCAAGTTCCGCCATTCTTTCAGGTGAATAACGCCAGCCCTTCTTGGGTGGCTGAAATCCCTTCCAGACATACATCATGTTTGGTCGCGGATTTGGACTGTCAATGGGGCCGAGTCGGTATCGCCCTCGATCGTCCTTGAAGCGGTAGCGCGTTTCGATGTCCTCTTCAGTTTGGTCGGTGAACTGCGGATTCCAGACAAATTGATCGCCGCGCTTGTAGAACAGGAGTGTATCTGCGATCGCGGCCCACGATGTTGCGTCATTGTGAGTCCTCGCGCGTCTCCAAGTGATCTCATTCAGAAACTTGTCGCGGCCAAAAACGTCGTTCAGAGCGAGGCGGACGAACGAATTGACTCGCCAATCGCAATGCACGTAGATGCTGCCATCCTTGTGCATCAGGTCGCGCATCAGAAC
>JACDCP010000300.1 GCA_013817465.1 Gammaproteobacteria bacterium
GACGCGATCAGACGCAGTTTCGCCCACTTCATACTCGGAAAAGGACTCTCCGCAGCCGCGTCGCTGACCGTCCTGGTCATTTTGACGAGGCAGCTTTCCATTGCCGAGTTTGCCGTCTACACCTCGATCAATGCACTGATACTCGTCATCGGCTCACTGTCGTCGTTCGGCGTCAATCCCGTCCTGTTGCGCTATCTGCCGGAGCTCCGTGCCGCGCACAACAACCGCGCCATGTACCGGCTGCTCGCATGGGGGCTGGCCCTGCGTGCCGCGCTTTATGCAATGGCTGCATTGATTCTTCTGGTGTTCTCGGAGCCGCTCGGTGCGCTGCTGAAACTCGGAGAGTGGCTGTGGCTGTTGCCTGCTTACGCCCTGGTGGGCTTCCTGAGGGTCAATGCAACATTCGCCGTCGAGGTGCTGGAGAGCTTGCTGTGGCAGCGCGAAGCGCAGTACAGCGTGGCGGTCGCCACTCTGCTCAAGCTCGCGGCCGTGCTGATACTCGTAGCGTACGGAGATTTCAGCCTCGAGTATTTCATACTCATCGAAGGCTCCGCCGAGCTGCTTACGCTGCTTTTGCTTCTCGGCTCGGCGTTTGTGCGTTGGCTATACGACAGGGAGAGAACGGCGGGAGACGCGAGTGTTCTGACCAGGGATGCGAATCGGTATTTGAATTACGGCCTGTGGACATACGCTCAGCATCTGAGCTCGATCTTTCACGGCAGTGCCCCCAACCGGTTGTTCATCAGTTACTTCCTGCCGGTGGCGAGTATCGCCCTGTTCGGCGTCATAGATCGCTTTATTACCTTCGTTCGTCATTATGAGCCGTTGAAAATCTTCATTGGCATGGTGAGGCCCATTTTCAATTCCAGGTTCACCAGACCAGGCGATTTTCCCAACCTGGTCTCTCTGGCCAACCTGCTGTTCCGTGTCAATCTCGTCGTACTGATCGTGCCCCTGATCCTCTTTGCGGTAGCCGGCGGTCCCCTGTTCGACTGGATAACCGCCGGAAATTACGCGGAGGCGGCCCCCATATTCCTCGCGTTTTATGCAGTAGTCGTCATAGCCAGCGCCAATACGCTACTCGACATTCTCGTGAAACTGGTGGAACGCACGAAAATTTATACGCTCAGCAACCTCGCTTTGTCCGCCTCCATCTTTCTGGCGATTCCCTTGATGCCTCTGATGGGCTTGTGGGCCCTCGCGCTGGCGAACGGGCTCGGCTTCGTGCTCTCGTTCACGATCATCATGATTTATATGAAGCGTGTCGGCTACGAGGTTAAGTTCGATTGGGCACTGATAGTCCGCGCGGTTGCGTTTGCGCTGGCTGCAATCGCCGTCGGGCATTTACTGCTTCAGTTCGGCGTTTCGGTCGTGCTCTCCGTAGCCGCAGCATACGCTGGCTTCCTGCTTGCGCTCTGCTGTTGGCCTCCTTTGCGACGCGAGGAGAGAGCGCTCGTCGAAAGAGTTCTACTTCCCGGCAGACGTAGTCAGCTTTCGAAAGTGAGCAGTGGTTCCGATTATTGAGCGATCGAATCGGACATATGTTAAGTGTCGGTTGGGTGTCCGATGTTCTTTACTATACTCAGGACACTATGAGCAGGGGCGAGGCGCAGATCGGAAATGCTTCGTGCCTCAATTAAAAATATCACGAACAGGTGTACACGTGAAGCTGACTAAAAATTCCCGGGTGTATATAGCGGGCTGCGGCGGGATGCTCGGCGAAGCCGTGTACCAGCACTTTTCCCCCCGCACGACGGTTCTTGCAACCGATATCGATGTCAACGCAGACTGGCTCGAATTCGCCGACGTACGTGATTACACGGCGATGCAGCGATCCATCGGGGAGTTCAAGCCGGATATCGTGATCAATCTGGCGGCGCTGACGGATCTCGAGTTCTGCGAAAAAAACGCGGAAAATGCGTGGTTGACGAACGCCCTCGGCGCTGAGAATCTGGCCTTGATCGCGGGCAAGCTGGAGATCCCTCTCGTCTATATCAGTACCGCCGGAATCTTCGACGGTGCGCAGGATGTATACAATGACTTCGATGCCCCGAATCCGCTCAGTATTTATGCCAAGTCGAAATATCATGGCGAGCAATTCGTCCAGAGTCATCTGAGGGAGCATTTCATATTTCGGGCCGGCTGGATGATGGGCGGCGGCGAAAGCAAAGACAAGAAGTTCGTCAACAAGATTTTTCAACAGATAAAGCGCGGGAGCAGGGAGCTTTTCGTCGTCGATGACAAGGCAGGCACCCCGACTTTCACCCGGAGTTTTGCCGCAGGGATGTTCAGGGTTATCGAGTCAGGCCTGTTCGGCCTCTACAATCAGGTATGCGGTGGCGACTGCAACCGATACGACGTCGCGGTGGAATTCGTGCGATTGCTCGGGCTGGGTGATCAGGTGCAGGTTACCCGGGTGTCTTCCGACCACTTCAAGCGGGAGTATTTCGCACCGCGCCCGGCGTCCGAAAAACTGGTCAATCTCAAGCTGGATGCCAGAAAACTGAACTGCATGCCGCACTGGAAAGATGCCCTGGCCGAATACGCCAAACAATACCGCATCGACGTCTCAGGGCCGCCGGCGACGTCCCGGCACAGCGGACGATCGAAGATTTCCGTCGGCGAGGATCGGCATTAATCGGTGTGGGCGCGGGCGATGCTGATCAGCCAGAAACACAATTTCGTATTTTTCTGCATGCCGAAATGTGCATCGAATTCGATCGAGCTGATGCTGAAACCCCACAGCGAGATTCACTTGCGCGGTCGCCCGCAAGTGCGCCATACGAACGTCAGAGAGTATCGAACGTATATTCAGCCTTATCTCGCGGACGTCGCGGGAACAACCGAGCTGGAAACGATCTGCCTCGTTCGAGAGCCGGTATCCTGGTTGAATAGCTGGTATCGATTCAGGGCGAGGCATGACTTGCGCAGCGGCGATCACCCGCACAGCACGTCACATGTCGATTTCGAAGGATTTGTGGAGGCGTATCTTGCGGTCCCCCGCCCGGCATTTGCAGCTATTGGCAGTCAATATGAATTTGTGCGGGATGCGCAGGGCGAGACAGGCGTCGACCGGTTGTTCGCATACGACGACATCCCGGGGCTGGTGGATTTTTTCAGCAAAAGAGTGGGCCGGCGTCTGACTCTAAAAACGCTGAACATCGGGCCGGGCAAGGTG